>NZ_JBFARO010000035.1:44327-72562 GCF_040677125.1 Actinomadura sp. NPDC049382 | reverse complement strand
GCCGTCTAACAGGGGCTTCTTCGCTTCACCGGCCGAACGCCAGCATCGCGATCACTTCGTGATCACCATCTCCCCAGACCGATGAAAAAGGGTCAGTCACGCTGCCGCCAGCACCGCACTCCCAAATCGGCGTCAATCGTCTGATCAATTGCGTTCATGTATGCGCTCATCGATCGAGGGACTCTGCACGCAGCCGCGGACACCGCCGCGTTATGACCCCGTTCGCGTCGGGGCGTCATCTGGGACGCGCGTGAGCGACTCAGAGTGGCGACCGAGCATGATGACGAACCATGGGGCTGATCGGAAGACTGTTCCGGCGCTAGATGATAGACCTGTTGTGTGGCCGTAATTCAGCACCTGTCGATGAGGGTCCCCTGGCGAGACCGTCCGTGGGATCAGTTCATCTGTGACGACCCCTTGAGTAACTCGTCGTGCACGTTGCTCGCCGCGATCGGCAGGCGACGGGATGACGCGTTCGAGGTCACCCACTCGAGCGCTGGGATCGATAGCCTCGATCAGGACCGGCTACCGTGCCTTAGCGAGCGCGCGACATTTATGTCACCGTTGGGATACTCCGTCGTCAAACAGCACCCGTACCGGCATAACAGTGCGCTAAAGGGCAAGCTGTACGACACCCCCGTCACTCTTCCTGGGTACGCGTTCGAGGCAGTTCCGTTCCGCTGGATGAACCGCGAATCCTTCGCGCAGGAGATCGGGCATGACCGAGTCCCCTCCTTCAACCTGACCGCGGAAGAGGTTGCTGATGCCACACTGCGCTATACCCCGCCTTGGGTGATGGACGGAGAAAACCAACGTGCCATCATGGAGGCATTCTTCGAGCCCGTCGCCACGGGCGATTCGTTGGTCTTCGCCTACCTGAAGCACTCGCCGCTTCAAGAACAGCGCACCGACCGACTACTGGTCGGTGCCGCACGGGTCACGCGCGTCACTCCGCCTGCAATGTGGGATCAATCGGAAGACGCGCCGTTCAGGTCCTCCATGTGGGAGACGATTGTCGAGCACTCGCTACGTGTCGACATGACCGACGGGATCTTGCTGCCCTACCAGCAGCTCATTCCTCTGATGGACGAGGGAACCGACGTCGACCCGGCGCTCGCATGGGCTCCTGAGGGTCGCACGGTCGAGTTCTCGTACGTGACCGAGCATCTCTCCGACGATGCCGCCCTTGAGGCGCTGGCCTCTCTCCAATCAGCTGCCGAAGGCATGCGGGGACTGGGCATCGAGGTACCTGACGCTGGCCGTGAGTGGCTGCAGAGTCAGATCGAGCGACTCTGGCAGCTGCGTGGTCCCGTTCCAGGCCTACCGGGCGTGCTCAAGGTAATCGGCGTCCAGCAGCCGTACGTGGCAGCGCGAGCAGTGATCGGAGAGGCTGGAGACGAAACTGACCCGTGGGACCTCCTGCAGACGGTCTTCACCGACCCGTCTGGCGCGCCGAGCACCATAAAACCGCACATCGGTGCCCTCCAAGCCAGGATCTGGAAGAAGGTGCCGTCCGAGCGTCAGGCTGTCCTGCGGTTGCTCTCCGGCTTCGACATCTCCCCGGCCCAGGTGCAGATGCTGCTCGAAGGTGATACCGAGGTCGAAATGGTGGCCGAGGACCTGCTGGAGAACCCGTACCTTGCTTCAACCTGCACCTACGGCATGGTAGAGCACGTTCCGTTCACGACCGTCGACCGTGCGTTGTTTCCGTCGACACACGTCACCTGGAAACCTCCGATTCCCGATAAGCTCGAACTGGAGGGCCATCTCGACCGGCGCCGGATCGAAGCACTGCTGACCGATGTGCTCGAACGGCAAGGACGGCAGGGTGACACGGTCGTACCAGAACACGAAACCATCACGCTGGCAAACGATGTTGCACTTGCCCAGCCGCCTGCCCTGACCACGACGATCTTGGCAGGCCTCGATCTGGACCATGATGGACTCAACGAGTGGAGCGAGTGGTCACCACTGACAACTCTCTCGCTCGCTCATGGCCAACCTGCGTACAAACTCACACGCTTCGAAGAAACCTCTTCCGTCATTCGGGACTGGGTCGAGGCTCAGGAGAGCCGGGTCCCCTACGGGCCGGTCACGGACGCCAGGACAGCGCTGGACAATGCGCTGGACCAGAACCAGGACGTCACGGGAGACATCGACGAATTGGAGGACCGCGCCCGCACCGAGAAGGCTGCCGGTCTGTCTGCGCTCCATGAGGCGCCGCTTTCGGTGCTCATTGGGCCGGCAGGAACGGGTAAGACCACGCTGCTACGTGCCTTGGTTGAGTATCCCGAAGTTGCCGTCGGCAACGTCCTCCTCCTTGCGCCGACGGGTAAGGCGAAGGTCCAACTGGAAACCAAGGTCAAGTTGCCCGCCAGGACGCTTGCGTCTTATCTGAGCAGCACCAAGAGGTACGAGGGGGAGACGGGCCGTTATCTCGTGTGGGGAGACCAGCAGCCACGGCACAACTATGCGCTGGTCGTCATCGACGAAGCATCGATGCTTACCGAAGAGATGCTCGCCGCTACCCTTGATTCCCTTGCTGGGGTCAAGCGACTCATCCTTGTCGGCGACCCGCGCCAGCTACCACCAATCGGCGCTGGCCGTCCCTTCGTCGACCTCGTCAACAAGCTCCGGCCTGACAAGTTCAGCAGCTGGGTTCGGGTTGCACCCGGCTACGTCGAACTACAGGTGCCTCGGCGGCAACTCGCTGATGGTAGCCATGGTGAACGGCACGACCTCGAGCTGGCGGCCTGGTTCGGCGACAACACCCGAGGGGCGGCCGACGAAGCCATTTGGGCAGAGCTGGCCGCCAACCCCGATCTGCCCACCGTGCGATACGTGCCCTGGAGCGACCGGACTGCTGTTGAGGTGCTGACTGACGAGCTTGAACATAATCTCAATCTCGACGGCGACCCCGACCCGATACGAGCCTTCGCGCTCACCTACGGCGGCGTGATCAACGGCCCCTACCTGAACTGGCAGGTCGGCGCGGGTAAGGACGCCGAAAGATGGCAGATCCTATCCCCGACCCGATCACGAGCGTTCGGCACGGTAGAGCTGAACCGCCACATCAAACGCACGTATCGGGGCGGCGACACCTCGTGGGCACAGAAGAACACCCCGAATGGCAACATCCCGAGGCCTATCGGACCCGAGCTGATCGTTCGCGGTGACAAGGTCATGCAGACCACCAATAAGAAGCTGTCTGCGTGGCCCAAGCACGGCGGAATGAACTACGTTGCGAACGGAGAAATCGGCGTCGCCATCGGATATGTGACGCCAGCAAAGAAGGCGCCGAAGAATAAGCTTCGCCTCAACGTCGAGTTTTCCTCACAACCCGGATTCCAGTACTCGTACTGGCCGACGGATTCTGATGACGCGCTACTCGAACTCGCATGGGCGGTCACCGTCCATAAGGCGCAAGGATCAGAGTTCGACACGACGTTCCTCTTCCTCCCTGCTCGGGCCAACGTCTCTCGCGAGCTCATGTACACCGCCCTCACCAGGCAGAAGGACAAGGTCGTCATCCTGCATGAGGGCACACTCTCCGACCTGCGGGAGCTCGCGCAGCCCTGGCGCTCGGAGACCGCTCGGCGGCTTACCGACCTGTTCGAGGTTCCACACCCGGTAGAGCTCGAGATCCGGGGCGAGGGTCGCCGCTTCGACCGGAAGCTGATGCATGTTTCAGCAAGCGGTATCCCGATGGCGTCGAAGAACGAGGTCATCATCGCCGGTCTTCTCGACCGACTTGTTCCAGGTCATTGGCGATACGAAGAGCCTCTGACCGGTTCCGACGGACGCGTCGTCCTCCCTGATTTCACGATCGCGGCTGCCGATGGGCGAACGGTGTACTGGGAGCATGCGGGCATGCTCGACCTACCCGACTATGCCCGGAAGTGGGAACTCAAGAAAGCCTGGTACGCCGACAACGGCATCCTTCCGCACGACCAAGGTGGCGGATCGAACGGCTCACTCATGTGGACTGATGACCTCGACGGCGCCAATGCGAAGGCCTGGTTGATGCTCGCTTCCGAGGTTCTTGGGGTAACGCCGGCCACGATTCCGAAGTCATCGGGCGACAAGCAAAGCCAAGCACGGCGAGTCAGGAGGCAGGCGCGACGGCGTCCAAGGCAGTAGGGAACGAAGCCGAGTGCCAGGTTGGATGCTCGAAGATCGATGGACGACGGTCACGGAGTCCCAGTTCGAGCATGAGCGGCGCGGCCTGGAGGCGATTCGGGAGCAGCTGCCAGACGCTGATCCGTGGCGCGCACGGTCGAACTTCACGTTCACCGCCAACACCGGCCACATCCGGGAGGTGGACCTGCTGGTCGTTACCCCCGGTGGCGTCCACATGATCGAACTGAAGAACTGGCATGGCCGCGCCTAGCCACCAAGAACGGCACCTGGGTGCAGACGACGCCGACCGGACGCCGCGTCCCGCATGGCAACCCGCTGCATCTGGCCAACCAGAAGGCCAAAGAGCTCGCCGGGCTGCTGGCCCAGAAGGGCGAACGCGTGTGGGTCGGTGCTGGGGCGTGCTTCACCGACTCTCGCTGCGGGTCCGGCTGCCGGTGGGTGAGCAGCACAGTGTGCAGACCATCGATGAACTCCTGTAGATGCTCCGCCGTCCCCCGAATGACGAGCGACGGCGGATCACCGGTCCCCGCTCCCGGGCGATCAAGGCCGCGCTGGACCGGGTCGGCATTCGCCGCAGCGAGGCGGAGTTCAAGGTGGGCCCGTACCTGCTGGAGCGCAACGCGTTCGACACGGGCCCGACCTGGGCCGACCACCTGGCCCGGCACAGTGAACTGCACGAGCCGGCGCGGCTCCGGATCTATCTGAGCGAGCGCGGCGCCGACACCTCTATACGGCGGTCGGTGGAGAGCGCCGCCCGGCGTGGGGCCGACGTTCTGCAGCGGTTCCGTCATCCGGGCGTGGTCCAGCTGAAGCAGTACGACCCATCCGGTCACTCCGCCGGCCCCGCCCTTGTGCTCGACTGCGACCCCCACACTCTGCGGCTCGACGAGTACCTCTTCCGCTACGGCGACAAGCTTGGCATTCTCGACCGTATGGCCCTGGTCCGGCAGCTCGCCGGGACCGTCCGCTCTGCCGAGTTGCGCTGCGGTCGCTGCTGCTCGTTCTGTCGGCTGTCGCTTGCCTGAGCGGTCGCCGGCGTGGGGGGCGGTGTACGCGGCTGACATCACCAAGAGGCCGCGACGTGTCCGGCCGCTGCTGCGACGGCGGCACGGGCTGGTGCGCTGGCGGCGGCAGCGGTGACCGCGAGGCAGGTCAACAGCTGGCGGCGCCGCACATCGTCCTCCGCGGGTGGGTGGATCGTCACCGTAGAGGTGATGCCCAGTGCGGCCGGGGTGATCTCCAAAACTTCGGCGAGGCGGCGAAGGGTGGATAAGTCGTCCAGGGCCTGGGCGCCGGTCTCCAGGCGGGAGATGGTGGAGTGTGAGCAGTGGAGGGGGTCGGCGAGGTCGCGCTGTGTCCAGCCGCGGGCGACACGGGCAGACAGGACGAGCATTCCGAGGCTCGGGCTCATGGCGGCCCCCCGGATCAGAGGAACGAGCTCAGGAGAGTTATGCCCGCCGAGCGCTCGTCCGAGCCATGGTTGAGTGACCCTGGCTGGGTGCATCGTCCGGATCGTGTCGGGTGGCTCGCTGGCAGCGTCGCGAGCGGGTGGGCAGAGACTCAGGTTTTGAACGGTGGAAGGACGAGGCGGTTGTCTCTCGGCGCTGGTCTGGGGCGGACGGTGTCCGTGGGTGGTGGCGGAGTTCGCGGACAAATGACGGACAAAAGATCTTGAGGCCGGTCTCCTGGGTGGAGATCCGGCCTCTGATCTGGCGTTTTCTGTCGGGGTGGCGGGATTTGAACCCACGACCTCTTCGTCCCGAACGAAGCGCGCTGCCAAGCTGCGCTACACCCCGGTTGGTGGCTGCCCGGGAGTCGTACGTTCTCCCGGCGCCTAGTCCACCTTAGCGGATGTCTGGGGGTGCTGCGTCCCTATTTACGGGCTGTGAAGGCGGTCACTGCGCCGGTGGGGGTGAGCTCTAGGTCTCTGAGGCCGGCGTTCGTCAGCCAGGTGCGGAGGTCTTCGGTGGTGCCTGGGGTGCCGAAGACGCCTAGGCGTTGGAAGGCGGTGATCAAGGGGTCGCGGTTGGTGCCTCGGGCCAAGGTGGTGCCGCTGAGGGTGCCGCCTGGGCGTAGGACGCGGGTCAGTTCGGCTATGGCTGCGGCTGGGTCGTCCAGGCAGTGGAGGCCGTTGTAGGTGACGCAGGAGTCGAAGGTGGCGGGGTGGAAGGGGAGGGCGTAGATGTTGGTCTGGACGAGGGTGTTCGTCTTGCGGCGGGCTCTGTGGAGCATGGTGGCGGAGAGGTCGGCGGCTACGTGGCGGGGGCCGCGGACGGCCATGCCGCCGCCGCAGGGGATGTCCAGGGTCAGGGCCGTTGGGTCTTGGGTGGAGATGGCCCTGTGGAGGTTGGCTATGTCGTAGTTCCAGAGGATGCGTGCACCGAGGCGGGAGAGTGCGCGGTTCTGGACGGCGTAGTCGTAGAGGGTGGAGAGGGCGGTGGCGGTCTTCCAGTTCACGTACGGGGGACGAGGGTCAGCAAGGACGCCTCTGGGGGGCAGCAGAAGCGCATGGGGGCCTTCGGGGACGTGCCCAGGCCCGCGGAGACGTGCAGCCAGGAGCCCTGGTGCCGGTGCAGGCCCTTCACGCGGGGGCGGTCGAGGCCGCAGTTGGTGGCGAGGGCGCCGTAGAAGGGGACGCAGACCTGGCCGCCGTGGGTGTGGCCGGCGAGGAGGAGGTCGTAGCCGTCGGCGGCGAAGCGGTCGAGGTTGCGGGGTTCGGGGCTGTGCATGACGCCGAGGTGGACGTCCGCCTGCGGGTCGACCGGGCCGGCGATCTTGTCGTAGCGGGCGCGGTCGATGTGGGAGTCGTCGATGCCGCCGAACTCGACGTCGAGCTCGCCGACCTTGAGGCGGCCGATGCGGTTGTTGAGGTCGAGCCAGCCGGCGGCCTGGAGGGACGAGCCGAGCTCGCGGTACGGGAGGTCGGGTTCGCGGCGGCGGCCCTCGTAGTCGGACTTGCTCGTCCGCCAGACGTAGCGCAGGGGATTCTTGAGGACCGGGGAGTACAGGTCGTTGGAGCCGTACACGAAGACGCCTGGGCGGTCCAGGAGGGGGCCTAGGGCGTCCAGAAAGGGGCCTATGGCGTCGCGGTGGGAGAGGGTGTCACCGGTGTTGACGACGAGGTCGGGCTCCAGGGCGTCCAGCGAGCGGACCCAGTGGATGAGGCGCGTCCTGCCGGGGGTGAGGTGCGCGTCGGAGATGTGCAGGATCTTCACCGAGGGGCGGCCCGGCGGCAGCACGGGCACGTCGACGCGGCGCAGCCGGAACCAGTTCCGCTCGATCACCGATGCGTACCCGAAGGTCGCGGCTCCCGCGCCCAGGAGGCCCAGGGGCACGGCGTAGATCTTTCGCACGACTCTCCCTTCTCAGGGTCCCATGCTTTCAGACATGGGCACCGCGCGGTAATCCTGATGAGGCAGAAGGTACGGGACGGGCATGATGTTGGCATGACCCTGAAGGAGAAGCTGGAGACCGATCTCGCGTCCGCGATGAAGGCGCGCGACGAGGTGCGCACGCGCACGCTGCGCATGGCGCTCACCGCGGTGAAGACCGAGGAGGTCGCCGGCAAGCAGTCGCGCGAGCTGTCGGACGACGACGTCGTCAAGGTGCTCGGCCGGGAGGCGAAGAAGCGGCGCGAGGCGGCGACGGCGTTCGCCGACGCGGGGCGCGCCGAGCAGGCGCAGGCGGAGCGGGACGAGGGCGCGGTGCTGGAGGAGTACCTTCCGGCGCAGCTGGGCGACGCGGAGCTGGCCGCGCTGGTCGCGGACGCCATCGCGGAGACGGGTGCGGCGGGGCCGCGCGCGATGGGGCAGGTCATGAAGGTCGTGAACCCGAAGGTCGCCGGGCGGGCCGAGGGCGGCCGGGTCGCGGCCGAGGTCAAACGGCAGCTCGCGGAATGACGAAGGGCCCGGCGTCGCGCCGGGCCCTCGGTCTTTAGTCGGGCTTCTTGCCGCTGCTCACGTAGAGGATGACGGTGGTGCCGGGCGGGACCTCGCTGCCCGCGTCCGGTGACGTCGAGACGACGGTTCCGCGTGGCTTGTCCGAGTCGACGGAGCCGGAGGCGACCTGGACCTTCAGGTCGGCCGCGGTGAGCTTGGCCCTGGCGGCGTCCACCGTCTGGCCCTTGACGTCCGGGACGCTGGTGGTGTCGCCGAAGTCGCGGGACGGGGTCTGGAAGCCGGGGGCGGGCTCGCCGGCGAGCGCCCGCTGCATGGACGTCCGCCAGAGCGGGCCGGGGATGGTCGCGCCGTAGATGCCGTAGACCTTGTACTGCCAGGGGCCGCGGAAGTCCCAGTAGGCGACGGCGGACGCGAGGTTCGGGGTGAAGCCGGCGAACACGGCGCAGGTGAACTCTTCACAGGTGCCGGTCTTGCCGGCGGCGGGGCGGCCGATGCCGAGCCCGGCCGCGGTGCCCTTGGTGAGGACGCCCTGGAGGATCGAGTTCACCTTGTCGGCGACGTCCGGGTCGAGGGCCTGGTGGCAGTCCTGCTTGGGCAGCTTCAGCTTCTTGCCCTGCGGGTCGACGACCTCGGTGACGGAGACGGGCGAGCAGTACTTGCCGCGGGCGGCGAACCCGGCGTAGGCGGCGGCGAGGTGCACCATGTCGACGTCGTTGACGCCGAGGACCTGGGACGGGGTCGGCAGCAGCGCGTTGCCGTTGCCCTGCTTCATCCCGAACTTCTCGGCCATCTTCACGGCGTTGCAGACGCCGACGCGCTTCTCCAGGAAGGCGTAGAAGGTGTTGACGGAGTGCCAGGTGCCGGTCTTGAGGTTGAAGTTGCCCTGCTCGCTGTCGCCGGCGTTGGACACCGTCCAGGGCGCGCCGCCGCCGACGAGGTCGTTCTCGTACTTCTTGCCCTGCCACGTCCCGGTGTAGCGGCACGGCTGGAACCCGCCGACCGTCACGGTCTGCGGGGAGTTGATGGTCGTGCTGACCGGGATGCCCTGGTCGATGGCGGCGGCGAGCGTGAAGACCTTGAAGGTCGAGCCCGCCGACACACCGTTGCCGCCGCCGTGGTGGGCGTCGGCGGGGAGGTTGATGGTCGTCCGGCCCTTGCCGGGGCCGAACCGCTTGCTCACGCCCATCGCCTTGATCCTGCCGGTGCCGGGCTCGACCATCGCCTGGGCGGCGACGCGGTTGCCGCCGGGCGGGACGGTGCCGCGCAGGGTCTTGTCGACGGCGTTCTGGTCCTGCATGTCGAGCGTGGTGCGGATCGTGTAGCCGCCCCGGTTCAGCTCGTTGACGACGTTCTGCTGCTCCTTGGGCTTGAGCTGCCAGTACTTGCCGTCCGACAGGATGTTGAGCATGTCGTACTTCACGTACTCGCAGAAGTACGGCGCCTTGCTGGACTGGCAGCCGCCGACCGGGTCGGTGCGGTTCAGCTGGATGGGCTTGGCGGCCTCTTGGTCGGCCTGGGCCTTGGTGATGTGCTGGAGCTGGGCCATCCGGTACAGGACGACGTCACGCCTGTGACGCGCGTCCTTGGGGTTGCGGATGGGGTCGTACGCGGTCGGGTTCTGCGTGATGCCGGCCAGAAGGGCGGCCTGGCCGAGGGTCAGTTTGGACGCCGGCACGCTGAAGTAGCGCTTCGCGGCGGCCTGCACCCCGTACGCGCCTGCACCGAAGTAGGCGATGTTCAGGTAGCCCTCAAGGATCTGGTCCTTGGTCATGCGCTGCTCGATGTCGAGAGCGAAGCGGAGCTCGCGCAGCTTGCGTCCGACCGTGGGCGCGGTGGCTTCCTGGTACTCCTCCTGCGTGCGGGCACTGTCGACCAGGAGGTTCTTCACGTACTGCTGCGTGAGCGTGGACCCGCCCTGGGTCTGCTCGGACTCGACGTTGGACGCCAGTGCGCGGATGGTGCCCTTCAGGTCGAGCGCGCCGTGCTCGTAGAACCGCGAGTCCTCGATGTCGATCATGGCCTTGCGCATGATCGGGGCGACCTGGTCCAGCCGGACGGACTCGCGGTACTTGTCGAAGAACGTGGCGACCGGCTTGCCGTTCGCGTCGTACATCACCGTCTTCTCGGACGGCGGCGACGTCTTGAGCTGGCTGTCCATGTCGTCGAAGTTGTTCGCGGCGTCGCGCGCGGTGAGCCCCGCGCTGCCGACGGCCGGCAGTGCGATGAGGGCGACGATGAGACCCGCCACCACCCCGGCCCCGAGCAGCCTGAACAGCGTGGAAGCGGACTTGACCCGATCGGTTTTCACAACGCGCACGTGGTCTAGGGTACGCGGGACGAGCAGTGCATTAGGGACAGGTCCCCTGCGTCACCACGTTCCGGTCTCGGTTCTCCCGGACGTTCGTCCGTTATGCCCTCATGATGACAACCTGCGCTGTGTCTGGCGCGTCAACTACAGGTAACTAGTCCGTTCCGGCGGTATGGCCCCGGTGGGCTATATCGAGAATGGGCCCATCGGGGGCTGTTGAAACGTCCCTCGCTTCCGTAAGTTCTTCCCCACGGCTTTCGTTTGGCGGCCTGACGTCCGCGCCCGTCCGGCCAAGGAGCGCAAATCGACACAGACCCTAGGGGAGTGGGGCCAAGATGTGGATCACGGATTGGACCGCCCGCGCCGCCTGCCGTAACGCGGATCCTGATGCCCTGTTCGTGCAGGGAGCGGCGCAGAACCGAGCCAAGCTCATCTGCCGCGGCTGCCCGGTGCGCACGGAGTGTCTCGCTGACGCCCTCGACAACCGGATCGAGTTCGGTGTCTGGGGCGGGATGACCGAGCGGGAGCGCAGGGCACTGCTGCGGCGGCGACCGGATGTGCGGTCGTGGCGCGATCTGCTGGAGACCGCGAAGGAAGAGTACGAGCGGTCGGTCGAGGCGGACGAGCAGGAGCTCGTCGCCAGCTGACCTCGGCGGGCCGCGAGCGGCCCGTCCAGGCGTCCGGCAGAGGTTGGTTCTAAGGACCGGCACGGTCCAATGAGAGCGTGGCCGCGGGCCCGCACCGTTTTCGCGGTGCGGGCCGCGGCCACATGCTCTGCCCTCTCACTGATCGTCCACCCGTGGCGGTAGATGCCGCCTCCGTGCGGGTTCCCGCGCGGCCGCTGCGCTGCTTCGTGCGCCGGGCGGCGGCAATAGGGCGATCAGCTCGCGGAGGAGGCTTTTCCGTGCGTCGAGTGCACGTCGGCCTGCGCGTGCGCACCGGCCGGTGGTCATCTGCGCTCGAATGCGCGACGCGGCGCCGCCTGCACCGTTGCCGATCGCGTCCCTGATGGGCGTGGTCAGCACTGTCGCTTCGCAACGGAGTTGCCTCTTCTGGGCGGCGAAGTGAAGCATGAACACCACATCACGCGCCGATTTCGCCTTTTCGGACCGACGGCGCAGTCATTTTGTGCAAGCCGGTACTGATCGTCGCGGTATCGCCAATGGCGTCGTCGGTCGACCGCGCCGCATGAGGGCGACGTGCCCGGTGCATGCCGGCTGGAACACGGTCGCTGGCAGCGGTGCTCGGGGCGACGGCGCCGGCGATTCCCTCCCAGGTCGGGGTGGCCAAGGTCACCGTCCCCGAGTTGTGAGCGCGCCCGTCGGCCCGGCCTCCGGGCGGTGAGAGCGGCGACGCCCGCGCGTCTGCTTGGAGTTCGTCAAGGGGCGGGCAAGAAGCGGTGGCCGGGAGCGCATCGTCCCAGCTCGGAGCGTTGATCACCGTAGTGTCCGTGCGGGTGCGCCGCGCGGACGGACGCGGTGCGCCGCCGTTCACCGGAGCGAGGGGGCACGTTGTGACGGGACGTTGGAGGATCACCGCGGCGGTCACCGGGGCGACCGCCATGGTGGCCTTGTCCGCCGGGCTGCCGGCCGCCGCCGGGAGCACGTCCGAGCGCACGGGGCCGTGGGTCCTGATGGCCCAGGAGAACTTCGACCGGCCGCTGCGCGTCGACGGCGAGCCGTGGCGCCTGGACCCGCAGGGGCCGCGCAGCCCCTGGCACGTCGACGCGTTCGACGACGACGGCGAGGCCTGGACGAAGATCAGCGGGCCGCTGTTCAAGAAGCAGCTCGACACCCTCAACGTGTTCCGCAAGCGCGTCGCGTTCGGCCGGGACGGGTGGCTGACCGCCGAGGTCGCCGCCGTCGACAAGGACCGCGACGGCCGTCCGGACTCGCGGCCCGGCCTGTCCAACGCGTCCCTCCCGGGCGGGCAGAAGGTCGCGCGGATCTCCGAGCCGAGCTGGGACGCCGGCGTGCTGATCCGGCCCACCCGCCCGCTGCCGCCGCGCTACCGGGTGGAGATGACGCTGCGGGGCATCGACTTCGGCGGCAAGCGGCAAGGCACGTGGGACTACAACGGCAGGCACAACGGCTACACGCGGGAGCCGTGCAAGACCCGGTACCCGTGGACGTTCCAGGGCGCGCTGCCCGGCAAGACGCGCTGCCAGTACCCGGACGTGACGAAGGAGAACGGGTTCTACTACCTGACGATCCTCGACTACGCGAACCCGGCGCCGCACGGCAACCCCGGTATCCACTACCGGCGCAAGGTCATCATGGACGGCTACTACAGCGACGACGAGCGCTGGAAGGACGCCGGGACCTGCAACCCCAGGACCGGCAAGATCTACCGGACGTTCGACGGCACCTTCAACGGGATCAACGCGCTGTTCGTGCGCGGCGACATGTTCCGGGAGGCCGCCAACAACAACATCAGCAACGAGTACTACATCAAGACGGCCTGCGGGAACGTGTCCATGGACAAGCCCTACGGGCCGGGTGGACGCTTCAAGCAGCACCTCACCAGCGCTGAACTCCAGCCGCAGCTGCTGCCCAAGGCGTCCTACCGGTTCGCCGTGGAACGCGACTCCACCGGCTACACGCTGGAGATGAGCGGCCCGTTCCTCCACACCGGGCAGACGACGCTGCGCGTGCACCATGACTTCGTGGAGGACGGCCGTCCCATCTGGCACTACAACCAGACGCCCGGCGAGTACGACGGCCGCTTCGACCGCAGGCTCGTCCACAAGGGTCCTGCTGGGACGTACATCACCAAGCACACGTGGCCCAAGGGGTCGGCCTATCCCGACTCGTTCATCATCGGCGACCCGCACCTGAACTACTACGAGGGCCAGGCATACGTCGACGACATCCGCCTGTACGTCCCGAGCAACGCTCGTTAGGCCACGGGACGGCTCGGCGCCGCGTCCCTCCCAGGTGGGGTGGGAGCGTGGCGCCGAGAGCGGTCAGGCGGCGGCCGTCGGGGTCGCGGTGGGGGCGGCGAGGTCCTCGCCCACCTGGCGCAGGCCCTCCAGGTCGTGGACGTCCTCGGCCTGGGCGGGGACCGCCGTGACCGGGACGGTCGGGTGCGTGGACGCGAAATGGTCGCGGAGGCGCTCCTCGCGGGCGGCCAGCTGCATGCGGTCGGTGTGGAGGCGCAGCAGGGCCGCGGTCAGCGTGTGCTCGCCGCGCTCCTCCAGCGTCTCGGCGGCGGCCTGGCTCCGCGCCGCCGACAGGCCGTCCGCCGCGGACTCGTGGACGCGGTTCACGACGAGCCCGGCGAGCGGCATCCGCTCCTCGGCGAGGCGCTCGACGAAGTAGGACGCCTCGCGCAGCGCGTCCGGCTCGGGCGCGGCGACGACGAGGAACGCGGTCCCGGGGGTCTGCAGCAGCTTGAACGTCTTCTCGGCGCGCTCCCGGAACCCGCCGAACATCGTGTCGAACGCGGCGACGAACGTCTGCACGTCGCGGAGCAGCTGGACGCCGAGGACCTTGTTGATGGCCCCGGTGAACATGCCGAACCCGGCGCTGATCACCTTGACTCCGAAGCGGCCGCCGGTCTTGGCCGGGGCGGCGAGGATCTTCATGAAGCGGCCGTCGAGGAAGCGGCCCATGCGCTCGGGGGCGTCCAGGAAGTCCAGCGCGTTCCGGGACGGCGGCGTGTCCACGATGATGAGGTCCCAGGCGCCGGAGCGGTGCAGCTGCCCGAGCTTCTCCATCGCCATGTACTCCTGCGTGCCCGACAGGCTGGACGACAGCGACTGGTAGAAGGGGTTCGCGAGGATCTGCTTCGCCCGGTCCGGGTCGGCGTGCGCCTCGACGATCTCGTCGAAGGTGCGCTTCATGTCGAGCATCATGGCGTGCAGCTCGCCGCCGTCGTCGCCGTCGATCTCGATCTTGCGCGGGTTGTTGTCGAGCTCGGACAGGCCCATCGACTGGGCGAGCCGGCGCGCCGGGTCCACGGTGAGGACGACGACGTCCCGGCCCCGTTCGGCGGCCCGCACACCGAGCGCGGCGGCCGTGGTGGTCTTCCCGACCCCGCCGGACCCGCAGCACACGATGATCTTTGTGCGCGGGTCGTCGAGCAGCGCGTCGACGTCCAGGGCGGGGGGAGTCTTGCTGATCGGGCTCATCGCTTCACCTCTGCCGTCCGGCCTCCGGCCCTCCACCGGGACCGCTCCACACGCCTCACCGCACCGCTCCCAGCGCACACCCAGGACACCCCGGGCACCGCCCCAGCGCACACGACCGCCCGCTCACCGTCCCCCGGCACCGCCACCACGCGGGCGCTCTGTGCAGGACGGTCCCTTGCAAAGGACCGCAGCGTGCCCTGGTTTTGCTCGGTCATGCGTGCTGTCTGTAGGGGGTGACCCTCCACACCCCTCACAAAGGACCGCAGCGTGCCGTCGCTTCGCTCGGTCATGCGTGTTGTCGGTGGGGGGTGACCCCCCACGCCCCCCACCAAGGACCGCAGCATGCCGTCGCTTCGCTCCGTCATGCTGCGCCCTGGGCGCGCAGGGCGGCGGCCAGGTCGTAGAGGCCGGCGAGGTCCATGCCGTCCGACAGCATCGGGAGGGTGTAGCGGGGGCGGTCGATCGAGTCGAGGCGTTCCTTCTCGCGGCGCTGGAGCGCGGTGCGGCGGGCGTGGTCGCCGGCCTCGGCGGCGAGGACGGCGGCGATCGACTCGGCGTCGTGCTCCAGGCCGGCGGCCTTGACGCCGCGCAGGATCTCGTCGGTGTCGAGGGTGCCGGCGGCGGCCGCGGCGAGGTCGTCCTCGGTGAGGACGGGCTCGTGCTCCATGTTGACGATGACGCCGCCGACGGGGAGCCCCACGTCGGTCAGGTCGCGGATGCCGTCCATCGTCTCCTGGACGGGCATCTCCTCAAGGAGCGTGACGAAGTGGACGGCTGTCTCCGGGCTGCGCACGACCTTCATCACGGTGTCGGCGTGGTTGCGCACGGGGCCGACCTTGGCGAGGCCGGAGACCTCTTCGTTCACGTTCAGGAACTTCGTGATGCGGCCGGTGGGCGGGGCGTCCATGACGACGGCGTCGTAGATGAAGGAGCCGTCCTTCTTCTTGCGCCGCACCGACTCGGAGGTCTTGCCGGTGAGGATGACGTCGCGCAGGCCAGGGGCGATGGTGGTGACGAAGTCGACGATGCCGAGCTTGGTCATCGCCTTCCCGGCGCGCTTGAGGTTGTAGAACATCTCGAGGTACTCGATGAGCGCCTCTTCGGTGTCGATCGCGAGCGCGTACACGTCGCCGCCGTCCGGGGCGACCGCGACGCGGCGCTCCTCGTACGGGAGGGGCGGGCAGTCGAAGAGCTGGGCGATGCCCTGGCGGCCCTCGACCTCGACGAGCAGGACCTTGCGGCCGCCGGCGGCCAGGGCAAGGGCGAGGGCGGCCGCGACGGTCGTCTTCCCCGTGCCGCCCTTACCGGTGACCACATGGAGGCGTACGCCGTCCCAGTCGGTGTCTCTCGCGCTCACCCGATCGACCATATCGTTCACTCGGCAAACACTTCAGAGGCCGCCCACCCGTATGCAAGTGATCCCTGACACGGTCGCCCGGAAGATCATCTGGATGGACGTTGTAAACGGGCCTGCCCGCGCGGTTAGCTGGGAAACGTGGAGCCGTCACCGACGGTTCCGTCTGGATCTTCACGGGTCCGGAGTTCTGCCGGCGTGCAGGCGCCGGCCGGCCACGTGAGAAAGGTGCCCGTGATGGAAGCGGTGGCACTCATCATCCTGCTCATCGTCGTCGTCGGGGGGCTGCTCGCCCTGACGTCGTCGATCCGCATCGTCCAGCAGTACGAGCACGGCATCGTGTTCCGGTTCGGCCAGGTCCAGCGGGGCGGGCAGCTGCGCCCCGGCGCCGTGCGGACCCCGGGTCTGACGGCGATCGTGCCGGTCGTGGAGCGCATGCAGAAGGTCAGCCGGCAGACGATCACCATGGGGGTCCCCGGCCAGGACGGCATCACGCAGGACAACGTCAGCGTCCGCGTCGACGCGGTCGTCTACTTCCGGGTGATCGACCCGGTGAAGGCGATCGTGAACGTCCACAACTACGGTTACGCGGTCTCGCAGGTGGCGCAGACGTCGCTGCGGTCGGTCATCGGCCAGGCCGACATGCAGGAGCTGCTCGGCGAGCGCGAGAAGATCAACATGCGGCTGCGCGCGATCATCGACGAGATCACCGAGGGGCCGTGGGGCATCCTGATCGAGCGGGTCGAGATCAAGGACGTCTCGCTGCCCGAGGGCATGAAGCGGTCGATGGCGCGGCAGGCCGAGGCGGAGCGGGAGCGCCGCGCCCGCATCATCACCGCGGACGGCGAGTTCCAGGCGTCCAAGCGCCTCGCCGCCGCCGCCGAGATCATGTCGCAGGACCCGGCGGCCCTGCAGCTGCGGCTGCTGCAGACGGTCGTGGAGGTCTCCGCGGAGAAGAACAGCACGCTGGTCATGCCGCTGCCGGTCGAGATCCTGCGGTTCTTCGAGCGCGCCGCGGGCGGTCCCGGGCGCACCGAGGAGGAGGGCGACGGAAGCAGGCTCGACCTCGGCGAGCGGCTCGCGAAGGCCGAGGAGGAGCTGGCCAGGGCGGCGGAGCAGCCCTCGACCCTGGAGTCGGCCGAGGACGTCCCGCCGGTCATCGGGCTGGACGAGCCGAAGCGCGAACCCGCGTCGAGCGAGAACCGCGGCATCACCAGCGGCGGCCCCGCCTCGAAGGAGCCCGCCTCGGAGGAGCGGCCGGACGAGCCGCGCTGACCTGTGGGCCGCCCCGCGCAGGGGCGGCCCGCAAGCACGGTCACCAGCCGCGCTGGAGTGCCGTGCTGTGGTCGGCCTGTCTCCGGCGGCCCGTGCCGAGGGCCGTTCACGGTGACCGGTCGCCGCGCCGGATGGTGAGCGGGACGGCCAGCAGGCGGGACGGGGTCAGGCCGAACATGCCGTGGAACGCACTGCTCAGATGGGACGGGCTGGAGAAGCCCGCGTCGGCGGCGACGCGGGTGAGGTCGTGGCCCGCGTCGATGAGTTCGGCCGCGCGGAGCATCCTCGACCAGAGGCGGTAGCGGCGGAAGCTCGTCCCCGTCTCCGCCTTGAACAGATGGAGAAAGCGGGACACGGAGAGGCCCACTTCATCGGCCAGAAGCCTCGCGGACACCGTGGATTCCGGGTTCCGCAAGAGCCGGCGGGTGGCGGCATGGATGCGCGGGTCGCGTCCTCTACCGGGAGAGACCGGTGCTGCCATGGTCAGCCAGGAGGCGCCGTACCCGTGGCGCAGCAGGCTGGTCTCGGCGCGGTGGGAGTGGCTCAGGGGCCCGTCCGTCACCGTCATTTGGGCGCGGCATGACTTGGCGTAGGACGAGCCCGCGTCGAGGTAGCAGAAGACCATCTGCCCGCCCTGGGTGACCACCTGGTGCGGCAGGCGCGGTGGAATCAGCACGCTGCGGGCGGTGACGGGCGTCCGCCCAGGGACTTCCACTCGGACGGGTGCGTCGACACCGACGGCGAGACACTCCACTGAGCCCGTGTGCACGCCAAGGTCCAAGGACGGGCCCGCGTAGAGCGCCTGTCCCGGCCACAGCCAAAGGGCGGCGCTCGCGGAGCACGTTCTTGAAAGCGCCTGCACGGCGGCTCCCACATCCTTCCGGTGAAGCGAGTTCGGAGACTAACCCGGAGGTCCTGGCAGTGCCCACCACAGTCATCGTCGTAGTCGCCGTGTTCTTCCTCGGGATGGGGCTGTACGGCCTTGCAGCACCGGCCGCCCTGATCCGGCCGTTCGGGGTGGTGCTGTCTTCGGCGGACGCCCGTACCGAGGTCCGTGCCGTGTACGGAGGGTTCGGCATAGCGATGGCGGGTCTGCTCGCAGTAGCGGCACTTGATGTCGGCCAGGTCCGGCAGGGGGCCGTCCTAGCGGTGGCGTGTGCGCTTGCCGGGATGGCCGTGGGGCGCCTTGTCGGGTGGGTCGCCGACAGGCAGATCGGGTTCTACCCGACGTGGTTCTACTTCGGCGTGGAGGCCGTTGCCGCGGGGGCCTTGGTGGGCGCGCTGTGAACGATGGGCTCGAACGGGGTTCCAGTGGGGCGATCGCTAGGGTGAACGCCATGAAGAAGTGGGAGTACGCGACCGTTCCGCTGCTGGTGCACGCGACCAAGCAGATCCTCGACAACTGGGGCCAGGACGGGTGGGAGCTCGTCACCGTCCTGCCGGGTCCGAACCCGGAGAACCTCGTGGCCTACTTCAAGCGCGAAGTGCAGTCGTAGGCGCCGGATTCCAGTCAGCAGCACCTCAACGAGGAGGAGTGGCCATGAGCACGCCCGAAGAGCGGATCCGCGAGCTGGGGATCGAGCTGCCGGAGGTCGTCCCGCCGGTGGCGTCGTACGTGCCGACGGCGCGGACGGGTTCGCTGGTCTACACGGCGGGCCAGGTGCCGATGGTGAAGGGCAAGCTGGGCGTCACCGGGAAGGTGGGCGCCGAGGTCGACCCGGAGGAGGCCGCCCGGCAGGCGCGGATCTGCGCGCTGAACGCGATCGCGGCGCTGAAGGCCGAGGTCGGCGAGCTGTCGCGGGTGGTGCGGATCGTGAAGGTCGTCGGGTTCGTCGCGAGCGCTCCGGACTTCCACGGGCAGCCGCAGGTGGTCAACGGGGCGAGCGACCTGCTGGCCGAGGTGTTCGGAGACGCGGGCAAGCACGCGCGCAGCGCCGTGGGCGTCGCGGTCCTGCCGCACGATGTGCCGGTCGAGGTGGAGCTCATCGCCGAGGTCCAGTAGGACCAGGCTTGACGGAACGCCATTCGGTATGTCCGAATGACTCGCCATGGGCACTGTGAACGGGTTGAAGCTGCCGGCGAGTTTCCGGGATCGGATCGAGGACATCCGGGCGGGCCGGGCCGAGCCCGTTCCCGCCCGGGACGCGGCCACGGTCGTGGTGCTCCGGGACCATGACAAGCACGGGCTGCAGGCGTTCATGCTGCGTCGCGTCCGGTCGATGGCGTTCGCGCCGGGCGCGTACGTGTTCCCCGGCGGGTCGGTCGATCCGCGCGACGGCGAGGCCGAGCTGGCGTGGTGCGGGCCGCCCCCCGCCGAGTGGGGCGGGGCGTTCAAGGCGGGCGAGACGCTGGCCCGCGAGCTGGTGTGCGCGGCGGTCCGCGAGACGTTCGAGGAGACGCTCGTCCTGCTCGCCGGGCCGACGAGCGGCACGGTCGTGGACGACACGCGCGGCGACGACTGGGAGGCCGACCGGCAGGCGCTGCTGGATCGTTCCCAGTCGTTCGGCGGCTTCCTCGCCCGGCGCGGCCTCGTGCTGCGCGCCGACCTGCTGCGCCCGTGGGCGCACTGGATCACCCCGGCGATCGAGCCGAAGCGCTACGACACCCGGTTCTTCGTCGCCGCGATGCCGGACGGGCAGCGGGCCAGGGACGTCAGCACCGAGGCCGACCAGGTCGCCTGGGTGCGTCCGGCGGAGGCGGCCGAGCGGGCGGTGAAGGGCGAGTGGATGATGCTGCCGCCGACGATCGCGACGCTGGCGGAGCTGGCCGAGTTCGACACGGTCGCGGACGTGCTGGCGGCGCCGCGCGAGATCGTCGTCCACGAGCCCACCGCGGAGATCATCGACGGCGAGGCGTACCTCGTGCTGCCGGAGGGCACCGAGCGGCACTACGCGCAGGGCTGACGATGGGCCGCGGAATGCCCCGCTCGCAGGCCGTCATGTGGCGGCTGGCCGGGACGTCGGCGCTGCGGCACCTCGATCGGCTCGGCTGGAACCCGGTCCGCCACCCCGATCGGGCCTCGGGCAGGATGGGAGATATGACGGAGATCGACGGGATGGGTACCGAACGAGCGGTCTGCGTGCTCGCTCCGAACCCGTCCGCCATGACCCTGGACGGCACCAACACCTGGATCATCGCCGAGCCCGGGTCGGACGAGGCCGTCGTCGTCGATCCCGGGCCGAAGGACGGCAAGCACCTCAAGCGCGTCCTGGACGTCGTCGAGCAGCAGGGGCGGCGCGTCGGGCTCGTCCTGCTCACGCACGGCCACCCCGACCACTCGGCCGGGGCGGGGAAGTTCGCGAGGCTGGCCGGCGGCTCCGTCAAGGTGCGGGCGCTGGACCCGAAGCACCGGCTCGGCGACGAGGGGCTCGGGGAGGGCGACGTCGTCACCACGGGCGGCCTGGAGCTGCGGATCATGGAGACGCCGGGCCACAGCGACGACTCGCTGACGTTCTGGCTGCCGGCGGACGGCGCCGTCCTCACCGGCGACACCGTCCTCGGGTACGGGACGACCGTGCTGGAGGGGAGTCTCGGCGACTACCTCGGCTCGCTGGACCGGCTCCGCCGGTTCGCCGCCGACGTCGAGGCCGCCACGATCCTCCCCGGCCACGGCCCCAGGCTGGACGATCCGATCGCCGTCCTCGACCACTACATCGACCATCGCCGCGAGCGCCTCGCGCAGGTCGAGGCGGCCGTCGCGGCGGGCGCCCGCACGGCCCGCGAGGTCGTCGAGCGGGTGTACGCCGACGTCGACAGGGCGCTCTGGCCCGCCGCCGAATGGTCGGTCCAGTCGCAGCTCGACTACCTCAACTCCCGCTGAGGCCGCCGGGGCCCGCTGGGGGCCCGCTGAGGCGCCGCCTGTCGGGGACTTACTTGGAGCGCTTGCGGAGGCGCTCGATGTCGAGGATGACGACGGCCCGCGCCTCGATGCGCAGCCAGTTGCGCTGGGCGAAGTCGGCGAGCGCCTTGTTCACGGTCTCGCGGGAGGCGCCGACGAGCTGCGCCAGCTCCTCCTGCGTGAGGTCGTGGTGCACGTGCAGGCCGGCCTCCGACGGCTGGCCGAACCGCTCCGCCAGGTCGAGCAGCGCCTTGGCGACGCGCCCGGGGACGTCGGTGAAGACCAGGTCGGCCATCACGTCGTTGGTCTTGCGGAGCCGCTGCGCCAGCGCGCGGAGCAGCTGGACGGCGACCTCGGGGTGCCCGGTGAGCCAGGGCCGCAGGTCGTCGTGGCCGAGCCCGGCGAGGCGGCACTCGGTGACCGCGATCGCGCTGGCGGTGCGCGGGCGCGGGTCGAACAGCGACAGCTCGCCGAACATCTCGCTCGGGCCGAGCACGCTCAGCAGGTTCTCCCGGCCGTCCGGCGCCGTCCGGGTCAGCTTGATCTTGCCCTCGAGGACGACGTACAGCCGGTCTCCCGTCTCACCCTCGTTGAACAGTGTCTGACCGCGGGCGAGACGCACCTCGGTCACGTTGGCGCGCAGCGCCTTGGCGCCCTGCTCGTCGAGGGCCTCGAAGAGCGGGGCTCTGCTCAGAACGTCCACGTCGCGATCGGTCACGCTTCTCCTCCTCGAACACCTACATGCCTAGTGTGACGTACGTCCCACCGCGGACGTGAAGGCAGGGTCACGGCGCGCCGAAACGCGGGACCGGGGAACTTCCGTCCCGCGGCGGGCCACGGTCCCGTTCGCCCAGTGTACGGACCACTGGGTGAATGCCATCACACCGGTCTCATCACCTGTTAACGGACGACCCGGGCAAGGGGCGCGGGTGCCTTAACCTGAGCGGATGCAGAGCTCCGGATCCGGCCCCGCACCGCGCCGGCTGCCGCGGGGCCGTCACGCGCTGTCCCGTTCGGAGGTCGAGCGGGTGCACCGTGACCGCCTCTGCGCGGCCATGGCCGCGGCGATGCTGGAGAAAGGGTACGTCGGAACCTCGGTTGAGGACGTCCTCAAACGGGCGAGAGTGTCGCGGCAGAGCTTCTACGGGCTGTTCTCGTCCAAGCTCGACTGCTTCATGGCCGCGTTCGACAAGGCGGGCGAGGTGCTCATGCACCGCCTGGAGGGCGCCGTGGGCGCCGCCGCCGCGGCGGGCGGGGGCGAAGGCGACCCGGCGATCCGGTTCGAGCGGGCCGTCACCGCCTATCTCGAGGCGCTGTCGTCCGAGCCGGGGTACGCGCGCCTGTTCCTGGTGGAGGTGTACGCGGCAGGGCCGGAGGCCGTACAGCGGCGTGCCGCCATACAGGGCGCGCTGGTCGGCGCCTTGACCGGGCTCATGGGCGTGACCAGTCCGGCGGGCGAGTTCGCGTGCAAGGTCGTCGTGGCGGCGGTGAGTTCGATGGTGACGCCGGCGATCGCGACGGGCGACGTGGAGGGGCTGAAGGCGATCGGCCCCCCGATCACCGAGCACGTGCGCCTCCTCGTCCGGTCGGGTGTTCTGGACTCCTGACCTGCGCTGAGGCGCTATCCGGCCGTCTGAGGTGTGGTGATGCTCACTCGCGTGGTGGCGACGCCGTGTGCGCGCGGGAGCGTGATGGTGAGCCGTCCGTGCGGCCCGGCGGTCGTCTTGATGACGCGGTGCGTCCATCCCTGCGTTACACCGACGACGACACGTGTGCCCGGACGGTAACTCGCGGGGGTCGTGACCGTGGCGGTCCCGGAGGCGCGCAGCGTGAACCCCGCCTTGGACGCGTCGGACAGCGCGCTGAACTCCCGGGCCTTGCGCCGGTCGAGCGAGACCGTCCAGCCCCACTGCGTCCAGGTCCGGTCGATCGACCGGTAGGACGTCTTCGCCGGCGGCGGGGGCGGCGCGGCGAACGTCCGCATCAGCGGGTCGATGTGCTGCCGCAGGTCACGCGCCCAGTACGGGAAGATGTGGGTGCCGAACACGTAGTCGGTGTACCGGCTGGGGATCTTCAGCTCCTGCAGCCGCCGGTGGAAGCCGACCGTCGAGGTGTGCGTGAGCGCCTCGATGCCGATCGCGGCGGGGTCCGGCACCGGCGGGTCGAGCGGGCCCGGCAGGCCCGTGGCCGTGTAGAGCGCGAGCCGCATGCCGCGCAGGTTGGACGCCAGGCCGGCCGGGTCGTGGCCGCGCCAGTTGACGTCGTCGGTGAGCCGGGAGCCGAAGATCGCGTCCGGGCTCACCCCGTTGAGGGCGACCGCGATGTAGGAGACGACGGCCGTCGCGCCCACCGCCACCACGGGATCGGAGGAGATGTCGGGCGCGCCCGAGAACGACGCGGCGGACACGAACAGCTCGGGATGCCGGGCGGCGTAGCTCATCGCGCCGAACCCGCCCTGGGACAGGCCCGCGACGGCCCGTCCGCCGCGGCCGGCGACGGTGCGCAGGTTGCGGTCGATCCACGGGATCAGCTGGCCGACGTGGAAGGTCTCCCACTTGGACGGCCCGAGCTTCGTGCCCGGGTCGGCCCAGTCGGTGAACCAGCCGCCGCCGTTGCCGTCGAAGCCCGCGTCCGGCATGACGGTGATCAGCGGCCGTCCGGCGGTGGTCTTCGCGGCGTCGCCCTTCTCGACCCAGTCGGCGGCGCTTCCGGACGTCCCGTGGAACAGGTAGAGGACGGGGTAGCGGGCGCTCGTCCGCCGCTCGTAGCCGTCCGGCAGCAGGATGCGGACGTCCACGGCCCGTCCCAGCGCGGCCGTGCGCACCCGGACCGCGTACTGCCGGTCGTCAATGCGCCGCACGTTCACGACCTGGATGCCGCTGTCGTCGGAGAACCGGACGCCGCTCTCCACCGCCTGCGCCGGGACGGTCAGCCCGGCCGACGCCGTCACTGCCGCCATCACGACCGCGGTGAGGCGCTTCCCAGCAGCCGTGCGCCTCGCTCTTGTACGGACAGGTTCGGAGGGACGGGCGGCAGAGACGGGGGCTGGGGGCATGGGGGGACCTCCTGCGAAGACGGTTCCGGGTCAGCTGCCTCCGGGGCGGCGGGGGTGCGGGCCTCGGCGGGGCGCGTCGGGCTGGACGCGGAGGGCGGTGATCGCGGTGGCGAGCATCTCGTAGTGCCCGGCGAGCATGATCAGCTCGACGCACTCCCCCTCGGTGAGGTGGGTGCGGAGCCGTGTCCAGGTCTCGTCGTCGAGGTCCCGCTCGGCGTGGAGCCGGTCGACGGCGGTGAGGATCGCCTGCTCGCGGGGCGTCCAGCCGCCGGCGGACGGCCCCGCCTTGACGCGCTCGACGTCCGGCGCGCGGACGCCGATGCGGCGCCCCAGGCGGACGTGGTGGTCGAACTCGTAGCGGCAGTCGCGCAGGTGCGCGACGCGGAGGATCACCAGTTCGGTCTCGCGGCGGGGCAGGGTGCCGCCGGGCATGAGCCGTCCCGCGAACCACAGCCAGCCGCGGAAGAGCCCGCGGCGGCGCGCGAGGGTCAGGAAGAGGTTGGGCGGGCTCGTTCCCGCGACGCGTCCCGCGGCCTGGCAGATGACCCAGTTCAGCGCGCCGACGTCGCGGAGCCGGCCGGGCGTGGCGCGCGGCGCCGTCACCGCGCCGAGTCCGGTTGCGGCGTGGTCAGTTCGACCTGTTCCTTCCGCGCGACGTCGAGGATGCGGCGCAGGTCGCGCTGGACGGCGCGGTCGACCACGGGCTGCGCGAGCATCCGGACCGGCAGGACGCCGCCGACCCACCAGGGGGCGACGACGCGCTTGGAACGCCGGGCGATCCCGCGCTCCAGCGCGTCGATGCCGACCCGCAGCGGCGTGACCTTCGAGATGAAGCTGCTCGCCGACCTCGCGTTCGTCAGGGCGGACGCGGCCTCGGTGCTGAAGCCCCGCTGCGTCATGTCGGTGTCGAGTTCGGCGAAGTAGGCCACGCCCGCCTTCGCACCCCACGGCTTCAGCTCGGACCTGAGCGTGTTACCCATGGCCTCCACCGCCGCCTTGGACGCGCTATACGCACCCAGCAAAGGCGCCTGGACGGCCGCGGCGAGGGACGCCACGGCCAGTGCGTAACCCCGCTCGTGGCTGATGTGGGGGCCGGCCGCTCGCAGCGTGTTGTAGACGCCGAGCACGTTCACCCTGAGGCTCTGCTCCAGGACGGACGGGTCGCCGCCGATGATGGGCATCTGCGCGGCCACACCGGCGTTGGCGACGACCACATCGAGGCCGCCCAACTCCTGCACCGCGTTGTTCACGACCTCCTCGACCCTGTCGCGGTCGGTCACGTCGCACGTCCACCAGGGGGCGGACCCGCAGTCCGCGGCGACGGAGGCGAGCAGGTCGGGTTCGAGTCCGGCGAGCGCGACGCGCGCGCCGCGTTCGTGCAGCCGGGCGGCGAGGGCCGCGCCGATGCCCCGAGCCGCGCCGGTGATCAGCACGCGGCGGCCGGCCAGGGTCGCCGGCCACGGGGACGAGTCCCACCGGGTGGAATCAAGGATCATGCCGCGACTCTAACATTAATGAACACACTCGTTCTTTTAAGGTTCGCTGCAAATTTCCGTAATGGCGGTACGGAACCGGCGTCTCCTCGTGCGGTGACAGGCGACCTATGAGGGTTGTGGTGACATGCGGGCCACAGGTTGGATGGCGTGGTGGTAGCGGGCGTGGAGGCGCGGCCGGACGCCGACCTTCTGGCGGCAGCCGCGGACGGTGACGAGCACGCGTCTGAGGAACTGTTCCGGCGGCACCACACGGCCGTACTCAGGTACGCGCGCGGGTTAGTCCGGGACCAGCACCTCGCGGAAGACCTCACCAGCGAGGCGTTCACCCGCACGTTCGCGGCGATGCGCCAGGGCCACGGGCCGCGCGACGCCTGCCGGCCCTACCTCTACACGGTGGTCCGCAACACGGCCACCGACTGGGCCCGCGGCGACCGCCGCACCGTCGTGACCGACGAGGTCGCCGACTGGGCCTCCGCCCCCGAGGACGACCCTCCGCCGGACGTCGACGAGCTGGACGCGCTCGTGCGCGCCTTCCGCTCCCTGCCCGAGCGGTGGCAGACCGTCCTCTGGTACACGGTCATCGAGGACGAGCCCATCGCGCAGGTCGCGGAACTGCTCGGCATGGAGAAGGGAGCGGTCTCCCAGCTGTCGTTCCGCGCGCGCGAGGGGCTTCGCCAGGCGTTCCTTGCGGCCAGTGCCGGAGGACGTCCCGAATGCGCGGAGTTCACCGCCGAACTCGCCGCGAACGTCCGCCGCCCAGGCCGACGTCGCACACGCGCGCTGCGACGGCATCTGGAGTCGTGCGATGAATGCAGGCGCGCGTCCAAGGAGATGACCGACCTCAACGGGCGGCTGCGGCGCGCCCTGCCCATCGGTGCCGTGCTGCTGGGCGCGCCTTCGGCGCCGTTCAGCCCCCTTGCTCCACTCGGCTCGGCGGCTTCCGGGGCCGGGTGGGCGCTGCCCATCGCCGTGGCGGGCGGCATCGCCACCGGGCTCGCGATCATCCTGTTCAGCACGGGAGGGGACGGGGCACAGGCACCCCCAGAGGCCATCCGGCCGTCCGCTGTGCCTGCCCCGCAGACTTCTGTGGCGCCGCAGGACGTCCACCGGTCCGACTATGCTGCTGCTACACAGACCCCTGGGCGGGACGGCACGGCCCCTGGCGCTGGCGCTACTCCCGGTGCGGCCTCGGGTGCCGGCCCTTACCGGGTGCGCAACACGACGCTGCAATCGTGCCTGGCACCGAGCGGCACGGCGGTGGTGCAGCGTTCCTGCTCCGACTCCACCACCGGCTGGAAGCGCGAGAACGTCGGCGGCGGTTTCACGCTGACGAGCTCGTCCACCGGGCAGTGCATGGCCCGGGGCGAGGCGTCGGCGGGCGTGCCCTGGGAAGGCGGAAGCGAGTACTCGGTGGTCATGGTGCCCTGCGGCGGCGCGCACCAGGTCTGGACGTTGGCGCAGACCGCTCCGTCGGTCTACCGGCTCAGCAACGGCGAGGGCTACTACCTGCAGGCGAGCTGGTCCGGGCTGAAACCCGTGTCGCTGAAGCCGGCCTCCTACGCGGGGATGGCCGCCCAGGGCTGGGCCATCGAGGGCACGCGCTGACCACATCGGTGCTTACCCGTAGCTGAGGTCGTCCCGCGCGGCGGCGGGCTCGGCGTTGAGGGCGAGCCATGCACGCAGCGCCATGTGCAGCTCAAGACGGTCGGACGTGCTGTGGAGAGCGTCACCGAACAGGTCCTCCAACTGCCGCAGCCGGTACCGGACGGTCTGCGGGTGCAGATGCAGGTGGCCCGACACCTCCGTGGCGTTGAACCCGCACTCCAGGCACGTCAGCAGCGTCTCGGCCAGCCGGTAGCGCTGCGCCGGGCGGGCGCGCAGCAGCGGCGCGAGCCGCCGGTCGATCACCTTCTCGATCAGCACCCGCTCCCGCATCATCACGATGATCGGCATGTGCCGCTCGGCGACCACCGGCGAGGCGGCCGTGATCAGCCCCTGGCAGGCCAGCCCCAGCGCCTCGCGCGCCAGCCGCAGCGACGTGCCCGCGTCCGCCGGCGCGACCGCCGGGCCGATCGCCGCCGTCCAGCCGTGCAGGTGCCGCTCCAGCATCCGGGCGCGGCCGGGGCCCTCCGGGTCGGGCACGATCAGGCACGGCTCCGCCAGGTGCAGGCCCAGCAGGACGTCCGGCGGCAGCGCCGGATGCCGCGCCTCGGACCCGTGCTCGCGGAGCGCGACGGCGGCGACCGTGCGGGGCAGCGCCCAGTCCGCCTCCCGTGCCGGACCCCGCAGCTCCTGCGCGGACGCCTCGCCCAGCAGCAGCTCCAGCAGCCGCCGGCGGTGCTCCTGGCGCGCCCCCGCCGCGCGGGCGGCGGCGTCCGCGTGGCCCTCGGCGACGATCGCCGCCACCTGGTTCAGGTAGTCGAGGGCCGCGTTGGCGATGGCCGCGATGTTGGCCGGGCTCGTCCGGTGCCCGAGCCGCTCGGCGCACTCCGTGAGCTGCTCCACCGCGAGGCCCGTCCCGATCCGCGTCGCCGCCTGCCACGCGTCCAGCGTCCGCCCCTCGCTGGCCTCCCCGACGCCGATCTGCCGCCAGAACTCCACCACCTCCGCCGACGGCGCGCCGGGATCGGCCATCAGCTCCAGGAAATGGCCGATGGCGCACTCGACGCCCAGCACCATCGCCTTGGCGTAGCGGGGGTCGTGCGGCCGCACGAACTCCGGCAGCCGCTGCTCGATCC
>NZ_JBFARO010000035.1:0-44229 GCF_040677125.1 Actinomadura sp. NPDC049382 | reverse complement strand
CCGCCGCACCGCCTCCGCGGCGATGCCCGGCACATGGTCACGGAGATCCTCGGCGATCCGGGCGGCGCCCTCGAACGACAGGTCGAGCTCGATCCGCCGCACCGCCTCCGCGGCGATGCCCGGCACATGGTCACGGAGATCCTCGGCGATCCGGGCGGCGCCCTCGAACGACAGGTCGAGCTCGATCCGGCGCACCGGCAGACGGACCACCTGGCTGAGGTCGGACATGAGATCTCCTTCGGGGAACGACGTGCAGGGGAGACGGCGCGCCCCCGGCCCGATTACGCGCCTCGGCCGAAAACCCCGGTACGGCCGGATCCGGCCGCGGACGCTCTAGGCTGGCCGGTATGGCGACGGAGGCGACCCCGAAGGCGCGTGCTCGGAAGTGGAAGGACGAGACGAGGCTGGGGCTCGTCCGGCGGGCGCGCCGGATGAACCGGATCCTGGCCGAGACCTACCCGGACGCGCACTGCGAGCTGAACTTCGGCAGCCCGTTCCAGCTCCTCGTCGCGACCGTCCTGTCCGCGCAGACCACCGACATGCGGGTGAACCTGACGACGCCGGAGCTGTTCGCCAAGTACCCCACGCCGGAGGACCTCGCCGCCGCCGACCCGGAGGACGTCGAGGCGATCCTGAAGCCCACCGGGTTCTTCCGCGCCAAGACCAAGTCGGTGATGGGGCTGTCCGCGGCACTGCGCGACCAGTTCGACGGCGAGGTCCCAGGGCGGCTCGAAGACCTCGTCAAGCTGCCCGGTGTCGGACGCAAGACGGCCAACGTCGTCCTGGGGAACGCGTTCGACGTCCCCGGAATCACCGTCGACACCCACTTCGGCCGCCTCGCACGGCGGTTCCGCTGGACGGCCGAAGACGACCCCGTGAAGGTCGAGCAGGAGATCGGCGAACTCATCCCGCGCAAGGACTGGACGATGCTGTCCCACAGGCTCATCTGGCACGGCCGAAGGATCTGCCATGCCCGCCGTCCTGCCTGTGGTGCGTGCCCGCTCGCGCGCCTCTGCCCGTCGTTCGGTGAAGGGCCGACCGACGAGGAGACCGCCCGCAAGCTCGTCAAGCCGGGGCCGTTCTCATGACGGCCCAAGGCGTCGGGAAGGCGGCGGGAAGTAACGCGGGTGTTCCGGAGTTGGGACGGATGTGACCGAGACCGCCCCCAACACTCCCGACTGGCTCGCCCGCTTCCGTGTGGAAGGCCCCCGGATGCAGGTGCCGCCGATGTTCCGGCCCGCGCCCGCCGCCCGCGCCGCCGCCGTCCTGATCCTGTTCGGCGACGGTCCCGACGGCCCCGACGTGCTGCTCACCGAGCGCGCCGCCACCCTGAACAAGCACGCCGGGCAGCCCGCGTTCCCCGGCGGCCGCATCGACCCCGAGGACGACGGCCCGGTCGCCGCCGCGCTGCGCGAGGCGTGGGAGGAGGCCGGCGTCGAACCGTCCGGCGTGGACGTCCTGTGCACGCTGCCCGAGCTGTACCTGCCGCACAGCGAGCACCGCGTCACGCCCGTCGCCGGCTGGTGGCGCGAGCCGTCGGAGATCGCCCCCGGCCACCCAGGCGAGGTCGCGATGGTCGCGCGCGTCCCGATCGGCGAGCTGGTCGACCCCGCGAACCGGCTGATGATCCGGCACCCGTCCGGCACCAGGCTCGGGCCGGCGTTCCGCGTCCGCGACATGCTCGTCTGGGGGTTCACGGCCGCGCTGCTCATCCAGGTGCTGGACGCCGGGGGCTGGAACCGGCCGTGGGACATGTCTCATGTCGAGGACCTGCCGCCCGAGGACGTGGACCTCGCCTCCCGCGGGTGAGAATCTCAGCTGACGGGCGTGCGGGATCCGCAGGTCACAGCGCCGTATCCGGAGAGCATGGCCATGGTCACGGCCGCGTGTCACCCCTGACGGCTACCCGACGCACCCCAATCTGGTACATCGAGGGGACGTGCGGCGGCGGCGCGGCACTATACGGTTGAGCGGTGCTGCACGACCACGTTCTCGACCTGATCCTGCTCGTGCTCGTCGTGCTGTTCGGAGTCTCGGGCTACCGGCAGGGCTTCATCGTGAGCCTGCTGAGCTTCGCCGGCTTCGTCGGCGGCGGCGTCATCGGAGTGCTGATCGCGCCGCCGATCGCGGAGGCCGCGGTCGACGGCGCCGCGCAGCAGGCCCTGCTCGCCATCGTGGTCGCGTTCCTGTCCGCCACCCTCGGGCAGCTGATCGCCTCCTCCGTCGGCGCCGTCCTGCGCAACCGGGTGACCGGCATGAACGCCCGCACCGCGGACGCGGTCGGCGGCACCTTCGTCAGCGCGATGTCGCTGCTGATCGTCGCCTGGTTCTTCGGCAGCCTGGTCGCCAACTCCGAGTTCAAGCCCGTCCGGACGCAGGTCAAGGGCTCCTCGATCATCAACGGCATCAACGACGTGATGCCCGGGCAGGCGCAGACCTGGTTCACCTCGTTCCAGGGGTTCGTGAAGAGCAGCGAGTTCCCGCAGGTCTTCAACGGGCTCGGCGGCGAGTCGGTGGTGCAGGTGCCGCCGCCGGACGAGTCCGTGCTGAGCACCCGGGGGCTGAAGGCCGCCAAGAACAGCATCGTGAAGGTGGTCAGCACCGCGCCGCAGTGCCAGCGGCGCATAGAGGGCACCGGGTTCGTGTTCGCGCCGCAGCACGTCATGACCAACGCGCACGTCGTCGCCGGGGCGCGCGGCTCCTCGAAGGTGTCGCTGATCAACGGCGACAGCGAGCGCGGGCGGGTCGTCCTGTACGACCCCAAGCGGGACGTCGCCGTGCTGTACGTGCCGGGGCTCCGGGCGCCCGCGCTGCAGTTCGCCAAGGAGGCCCGCGTCCGCGACGACGCGATCATCGCCGGGTTCCCGAAGAACCAGCCGTTCACGCCGGGCGCCGCCCGGATCCGCGCCCGGCAGACGGCGCGCGGCCCGGACATCTACCACTCCGGGCAGGTCAGCCGCGAGATCTACGCCATCCGCGGCAAGGTCGAGCCGGGGAACTCCGGCGGGCCGCTGCTGTCCACGGACGGCCGCGTCTACGGCGTCATCTTCGCGGCCGCGCTGGACACCCCGTCCACCGGCTACGCGCTCACCGCCGAGGAGGTCGCCGCCGACGCGCGCGTGGGCGCTCAGGCCACGACCCCGGTCTCCACCCAGAACTGCTCTGACTGAGGCTGAGGGCCGCTAGGGCAGCGCGTAGGACTGCTCAGGCCATCGCTGGTCAGACAAGGGCTGCTCAGAGCGGGTCTGCTCAGGGCAGGGCCGGTCAGGGCAGGGCCGGTCAGGGCAGGGCCGGTCAGGGCAGGGCCGGTCAGAGCAGGGTCTAGCTCATGCCGTGCTCAGGCCGTGGGGGTTAGGCGGAGGGTGATGGGGCCGTCCTCGGGGCTTGCTGCCAGCTCTCGTACCTGCTTGACGACTCCCCGTACGTCGATGTTGTGCGGGGCGTCGGTTTCGTAGGGGACGAGGCGTTCAGCGGCGCGGCTCAGGAGTGCTTCGGCGCCGCGTGCGTTTCCCCGGCGAAGGTGGGTTATCCCTACGGCGACCTGCGCCAGCCCCCGCCAGAGCTCCCGTTCGGGCTCAGGAGCGGCCTTCCAGACCGCCTCCAGTACCTCGTGGGCGTGGAACGGGCGGTCGGCGTCCAGCAGGCGCTGCGCCTCGGCCAGCGCGTCCGCCGGCGGCATGTCGAGGTCGTCCGGCATGGTGGGGATGCCTGTGGCGCCGTGGGGCAGTGGACGTCCGTAGGCGTCCCGCGGGCGTGCGTTGCGTGGGCGTCCAGACTCGTCCCGATCGCGCATGGCTCCACCGTACGCCCGGGGTTCAGCGTTCCGGCTCCGGGTCGGCCAGCCAGCCGAGGAGTTGCGCGTCGAACGCGCGAGGACGTTCCTGATGGGGGAAGTGACCGGCGCCTTCGATGAGCTTCCACCGGTAGGGGGCCGACACGTAGCGGCCTGAGCCCTGTGCGCTGGCCGGAAGGGTGCACGTGTCGAGCGCGCCGTGCAGTTGCAGCGTGGGCACCTGGATGGGGGTGCGCATACGGTGCGCGTAGCGGATGCCGTCCGGGCGTGCCTGCGACCGGATCAGCCAACGGTGGTACTCCAGCGCGCTATGGGCCGCGCCAGGGATCTGCACTGCCTTCCGCACGAGCTGCTCTGTGCGCTCGTCAGGCCAGCCTGGCCCGGACCAGTCGTGCAGGAGCTTGCCCACCAGCGCCGCGTCGTCGCGGACAAGGCGCCGTTCAGGCCACAGCGGCACCTGGAAGCCGAACGTGTGCCGCGTCGCCCAGCCCTGGCCGCGCGGGTCTCCGGCGACGGCCTGCCGCAGCCGCAGCGGATGCGGGGCGCTCACCACCGCCAGCCGCTGGACGGTCTTCGGGTGGTAGACGGCCGTCGTCCACGCGAGCAGCCCGCCCCAGTCGTGCCCGACGATGATCGCGTTCGCCTCGCCCAGCGCGCGGACCAGCCCGGCGGCGTCCCGGGCCAGCGTGACCAGGTCGTAGCCGCGCGGCGGCTTGTCGCTGCCGCCGTACCCGCGCAGGTCGACGGCGGCGGCCCGGTAGCCGGCCGCGGACAGCGAGACCAGCTGGTTGTGCCACGACCACCAGAACTCCGGGAAGCCGTGCAGCAGCAGGACGAGCGGGCCCTCGCCGGCCTCGGCGACGTGGAACCGCGTCCCGCCGGCGCTGACCTGCCGGTGGACCCAGGGCCCGTCGACCTCGATCAGCGACGCGTCGTGCCCGGACATGGCGTCGGTCAGCCCGTCGGCTCGAGGCCGGCGTCCTTGCCGCCGGCCTCGATCTCGTCGGAGTCGCCGCGGCGGCGCAGCGCGGTGAAGTCGTCCTTCAGCGTCTTGCGGGTGCGCTTCGCGCCCTCGATCCGCTTGATGAAGCGCTTGGCGAGGAGCATCAGCCCCCCGGCGAGCCCCACGTAGACGATCGAGACGATCAGGAACGCCAGCCACGGCCAGATGCCCAGTTCAGCGAGCCCGAGCGCGAACGAGATCGACAGCAGGATGACGACGAGTCCGCCCATCACCGCGGCGATGGTGACCATCACGCTGCTCAGCGCCGCCTTCTTGGCGTCGGCCTTCAACTCCATCTTGGCCAGGGCCATCTCGGCCCTGACAAGGTCGGAGACGTTGCCCGACGCCAACGCGACCAGCTCGCCGACGGACTTGTCCTCCATGCGCTCGCCCGGTAGTGCCTCGGACATATCGCTTTACTCCTTAGTCCGGGCGCGCGCGCACACGCACCCTTCTCCGGAAGACGACGGCCGCGGCCGCCGAGGCGAGAACGCTCGCGATCAGGACCGCAGTCGTCACTCTCTCGAATTGTGACGGGTCGGTATAGGCCAAACCGCCGATCAGCAGCGAAACGGTGAAACCCACCCCGGCGAGGAGCGCGACCCCCGCGATCTCATGCCAGTGCAGGTCCTCACCGAGCGTCGCCAGGTTGAGCTTGACCGCCGCCCACGCGCCGCCGAAGACCCCCAAGAACTTACCGATCACCAGTCCGGCGATCACGCCGAGGGCCACCCGGTCGGTGAACACGGCACCCAACTGGGACGCGCCGAGCCCGACACCGGCCGACACGAAGGCGAACACGGGCACGGCCACGCCGGCCGAGAAAGGCCGGAGGAAGTGGTCGGCGCGCTCCGCGTTCGTGGCCCGTCCGTCAGGGGTCTCCTTGGGGCTGGTGAGCATCCCCAGGGCCACGGCGGCGACCGTGGCGTGGATCCCGCTCCGCTGTAGGAAGTACCAGGCCAGGAGGGCGATGGGCACGTACACCCATGGTGAGCGGAAGTTCTTTCGCTGCAGCACCCCGTAGACGACGATGAGGAGCACCGCGAGGCCCAGGAACAGCCAGTGCAAGGTGTCCGTGTAGAAGAGCGCGATGATGGCGATGGCTATCAGGTCGTCCACCACGGCAAGCGTCAGCAGGAACGCGCGCAGGGGCGCCGGGCATGAGGTGAACGTCACGGCGAGAACGGCCAGCGCGAACGCGATGTCCGTCGCCGTCGGCACGGCCCAGCCCCGCAACGCCCCCGGTTCCCCCGCGCTCACCATGAGGAAGATGAGCGCGGGCATCACCACACCGGCCGCCGCCGCTATCACCGGCAGGGCCGCGTCCCGCGGGTTGCGGAGTTCGCCGTGCGTCAGTTCCTCGCGCAGTTCGAGCCCGGCGATGAAGAAGAACACCGCCAGCAGACCGCTCGACGCCCAGTGCTGCACGTCCATGTGCCCGAGATGCAGCCAGTGCGGGCTGATCTCGAACGTGCGGAGGCTCTCGTAGGCGTCCGCCCAGGGAGTGTTGGCCCACACCAGCGCGGCGACCGCCGCCAGCAGCATGACGACCCCGCCGATCGTCTCCATGCGCAACGCGCTGGCGACCTGCGCGCTGTAGCGGACGGTCGGGCGGACAGGCCACGTCGCGGCGACGCGGCGCCTCATGGTCGGGCGCGCCATGCGAAAACCCCCGGGAAGGTGGCGGACGGTCGGTCAAGGCACGGCCCGTACACCACGACGGGACGTCCCTGCCGACCAGACTTCCCGGCGCACCAGAGGACATTTTACCTGCTGGATCGTCCCGTCCGCCAAGCCGGGCCTCCTCCTGCGACGCGGAACGGCCCGCGCCCAGGGTGGGCGCGGGCCGTTCTCACGGTGCGGCGAGGGACGCCGGCGGCGGTCAGTCGTCGGACTTGGCGGCGGGGAGCTTCTCCGCGATCAGGTCCATGACCGTGCTGTCGGCCAGCGTCGTGACGTCACCGATGCTGCGGTTCTCGGCGACGTCGCGGAGCAGCCGTCGCATGATCTTCCCGGAGCGGGTCTTCGGCAGCTCCGGGACGATCATGATCTGGCGCGGCTTGGCGATCGGGCCGAGCGTCTTCGACACGTGCTCGCGGAGCTCGCGCAGGAAGTCCTCGCCCTCCACGTCGCCGCCCGCGTCGCCGCGCGGGATGACGAACGCGACGATCGCCTGCCCGGTCACCGGGTCGGTCGCGCCGACGACCGCCGACTCGGCGACCTTCGGGTGCGCCACCAGCGCCGACTCCACCTCCGTCGTGGAGATGTTGTGCCCGGACACGAGCATGACGTCGTCCACGCGGCCGAGGAGCCACATGTCGCCGTCCTCGTCCTTCTTGGCGCCGTCACCGGCGAAGTACAGGCCCTCGAACCGCGACCAGTACGTCTTGACGTACCGCTCGTCGTCGCCCCAGATCGTGCGGAGCATGCCCGGCCACGGCTCCCGGACCACCATGAACCCGCCGCCGCCGTTCGGCACCGACCGGCCCTGGTCGTCCACCACGTCCGCGGCGATGCCGGGCAGGGGACGCATCGCCGCCCCCGGCTTCGCCGCGGTGACGCCCGGCAGCGGGCTGATCATGATGGCGCCGGTCTCCGTCTGCCACCACGTGTCGACCACCGGCGTCCGGTCGGCGCCGATGTTCTTGCGGTACCAGATGTAGGCCTCCGGGTTGATCGGCTCGCCGACCGACCCGAGGACGCGCAGGGACGACAGGTCGTACTGCGCGGGGATGTCGTCGCCCCACTTCATGAAAGTACGGATCGCCGTGGGCGCCGTGTAGAAGATGGACACCTTGTACTTCTGGATGACGTCCCACCAGCGCCCCCGGTTGGGGGTGTCAGGGGTTCCCTCGTAGATGACGCTGGTCGACCCGTTGGCGAGCGGGCCGTACACGATGTAGGAGTGCCCGGTCACCCAGCCGATGTCGGCCGAGCACCAGTAGACGTCCGTCTCTGGCTTGAGGTCGAACACGGCCCAGTGCGTGTAGGCGCACTGCGTCAGGTAGCCGCCGGTGGTGTGCAGGATGCCCTTCGGCTTACCCGTCGTCCCGGAGGTGTACAGAATGTACAGGGGGTGCTCCGAGTCCATGGGCTCGGCGGTGTGCTCCTCGCTCTGCCGTTCCACGACGTCGTGCCACCACAGGTCGCGGTCGTTCTCGGCGACCTGCTCGCCGGTGCGGCGCACCACGAGGACGTGCTCGATCGTCGGCGTCTGCGCGACGGCCTCGTCCACGATGCCCTTGAGGTCGGACGGCTTGCCGCGCCGGAACCCGCCGTCCGCGGTGATGACGAGCTTGGCCTGCGCGTCGTCGATGCGGGTCCGGAGGGCCTCGGACGAGAAGCCGCCGAACACCACCGAGTGGGTCGCGCCGATGCGCGCGCACGCCAGCATCGAGATCGGCAGCTCGGGAATCATCGGCAGGTAGATCGCCACCCGGTCGCCCTTGCGCACGCCCAGTTCGAGCAGGGCGTTGGCGGTCTTGTTCACCTCGCGCTGGAGGTCGGCATAGGTGAGCGTACGGGTGTCCCCCGGCTCACCCTCCCAGTGGTAGGCGACCTTCGCTCCCCGCCCGGCCTCCACATGCCGGTCGACGCAGTTGTAGGCGACGTTCAGCTCGCCGCCCACGTACCACTTGGCGAACGGGGGATTGCTCCAGTCCAGGACCTCGTCCCACCGCTTGGTCCAGGTGAGGCGCTCGGCCTGCTCGGCCCAGAAGCCCAGGCTGTCCTCCGCGGCCTGCTCGTAGGCGTCGGCCTTGACGTTGGCGGAGGCGGCGAGATCGGCGGGCGGGGCGAAGCGGCGCGTCTCCTGCAGAAGGTTCGACAGTGTCTCTTGGCTCTGGCTCAACGCGAACTCCTTGCTAGGTGATGCGGGGTCGCCCGGTATCCCCACTTCACCAGGAACATCCCGGTCTTCACAAGGCCGGACCCCCTGAAGTGGAAGACGAACGCGACCGGCTCCCACGACTCGGGCATGTTGTGATCCCCGACACGACTGGCCTTCCCAGGTCCACTATCCGGGAACCGTCTCCGTTCTACGCCTCCCCGGCGCCTTACGCGAGCGCCCAGGCGGACCAAGGGGAGGGCGGGGCGTTGCGCGGGCGCGGATGGGGACCGCATAAAGTCGGGCCGTGACCGATGCCCTTGCTGATGTAGCACAACTGCCCGGGGTGGCCGGCGCCGTCGATGACGCGCGCAAGGCCGTTGACCGGCTGCTCGGCCACCGCATCCTGCGGCGGCGCAGTGCCGAGGTGTCCACGGAGTCCGCGCTGCGCGGCGCCAGGGCCTCGGCCGTCCTGGACGGCGCGTCGGTCACGCTGGACGAGCTCCGCACCACCGAGAGCCCGTCCGACCCCGTCGTACAGGGCTCGCTGCGCGTGTCGGCCGAGCTCGGGACGTTGACGGACGTCTGGCGCAACGCTCCCCGGCAGGCGCTCGCCCGGCTCCACGTCCTGGCGGCGGCCGACGTGGTGGACAGCGCCGACCTCGGACGCCCCCGCACCACCGACGCCGCCGTGAAGGACGTTCTCGGCCTCGGTGAGCCGCCGTCGCCGTCCGAGGTGGCGGCGCGCCTGGACGCGCTCAGCGGGCTGCTGACCTCCCCCACGAAGGCCCCCGCGCTCGTGGTCGCGGCCATCGTGCACGGTGAACTGCTGATGCTGCGCCCCTTCGGTTGGGGGGACGGGCTGGTCGCACGCGCCGCCCAGCGGCTCACGCTGGTCTCCCGTGGGCTCGACCCCAAATCGTTGGTCGCACCCGAGGTCGGCCACCTGGAACTGGTGGACGACTACGCGCCCGCCCTGCGGGACTACTCGTCGGGCACGTCCGAGGGCGTCGCGCGGTGGGTCGTCCACTGCTCGACGGCCGTGGCCGCCGCCGCCCGGGACTCGCAGGCCATCTGCGAAGCGTTCATGCGGGGCTGAGTTCTGTCGGAGGGTTCGGCCATGCTGGACCGCATGGCCGAACGCATGCACGGACGACCGGCGGCACCCACCGAGACCACGATCGCGTCGGCGAACTGGGACTCGCGTGACCTGACGGGCGAGCACCACGAGAACGTCCTGTTCGTGGACGTGGACATGACCGAGGCCACCGGGACCGGCGCCGTCTTCACCGAGTGCACGTTCCGCGGGGTGCGCTTCAACGCGTCCACCCACACGGACGCCGCGTTCGTGAACTGCACCTTCGTGCGGTGCGGTTTCTTCGACGCCACCTTCGCGGGCTGCAAGCTCGTGGGCAGCATGTTCGACTCGTGTACGTACGACCTGCTGAAGGTGGAGGGCGGCGACTGGTCGTTCACCGGCCTGCCGGGCGCCGACCTGCGGCGCACGTCGTTCACCGATGTCCGCATGCGCGAGGCCGACCTCACGGGCGCGCGGTGCGCCGAAGCGGAGATCCGCCGGGTCGACCTGTCGGGGGCGTACCTCCACCGAGCCGACCTGTCCGGCTGCGATCTGCGCGGCAGCGACCTCTCGGCCGTGGACCCGTCCGCCACCGTGCTGAAGGGCGCGGTGATCGACCCGCACCAGGCGATCGCCCTGGCGACGGCCCTCGGGCTGGAGGTCCGCGACTAGCGCCGGCCGGACACGAAGCGGGCGGCGCCCCACCGGGGAGCGCCGCCGCCAAGCACGTCACACCGGGTTACCAAGCGTGCACCTCAAATCCGTCGGATCGGGTCAAGCCCGTCTCGACGCGCCTCCCGCGGCTGGTCGCGCGTGGGTGCCCGGTTGCCGTGCCAGGACCGTGGTCCTAACAACCTGTCTACGCCTCATTCTCCCTGTTGACAAGCCCCTATTCGCAAAGTGCCGACCGCGGTGGCGGGCGGCGCCGAACGGGACGCCGGCGCCCGGTGCGGCCGCTGCGGGATATTCCGGGCTATCCGTAACCGCCATGCCGGTCAGAGAATTGATCACTCACTGTGATCGTTTCTTTTTGGCGGCCGATCTGCCATGCGGCCGGAAAGATCTTTAGTTCTGCTGTACGCTCCCACTTCCGCCCCGATGCACGCGGGCCGTGCGCGGGCGCGGGAGGCCCTGCCGTGGAGGGGCACGGGCGCCGTGCGGGCGCCCCGGCGAGCGCGTCGTACCGGCGGATGAGAAAATCGCCATGCGCCGGGTGAGTTTGCGTCTCGACGGAACTCTCGACGATCGGGCAGCATATGTTGTACTTCCTAGACTGGAGTCAGTGAGTTTGCCTCTCCCATAGGCGGACTTACGCACGGCTCGGCCCGAACTCCACTGAGACTTTCCTGGGAAAGCGGACCGGCTCTACCCCCCCGGAGCCGGACCGCCCGGCGACCCCCGCTCTCCCCCCCGGCGGGGGTCGCCCAGTCGTCGAGCGGCCGGGCGGTGGCGGTTCCCCGCCACCGCCCGCCCGCCGGCGAAGTTATCCACAGTTCGAGGAACCTCGTCGCGGGCGCCGCCCCGCTCCGCAAGGTGGATGTCTCCGGAAACATCGAGGGAGCATCCGATGAACCTTGCGGCACTGATCGTCACGAGCGACCCCGCCCTCGCCGACGGCCTGCTCCGCCTCGCGGCCGCCGCCGACGCCCACGCGGAGGTCGCCTACGGTGCCGACGAGGCCAGACCCGCCTGGACCTGGCCCGCCCTGATCCTCGTGGGCGCCGACATGGCCGAGGACGTCGCGTCCGCCGGCCTCCCGCGCCGCCAGGGCATCGTCCTCGTCACCGGCGACGGCGACACACCGGAGGCGTACCGCCTCGCGGTCGAGGCCGGCGCGCAGGACGTCGCCGTGCTCCCCGACCACGAGGACTGGCTGATCAACGCGTTCGCCGCCGCCTGCGAACCCGAGGGCGGCTGGGCCACCACCGTCTGCGTCGGCGGCTCCCGCGGCGGTGTCGGTGCCAGCGTCCTCGCCGCCGCGCTCTCCCTGGCCGCCGCCGGCCAGGGCCTGCGCACCCTCCTCCTCGACGCCGACCCGTTCGGTGGCGGCATCGACCTCATGCTGGGTCTGGAGGGCCACGAGGGCGTCCGCTGGCCCGACCTCGCCGAACGGCGCGGCCGCCTGAACACCGCCGCCCTCCGCGAGACCCTCCCCGGCACGGGCGACCTGTCCGTCCTGTCCTGGCGGCGCGGCGAACCCGTCCCGATCCCCGACGAGGCCGTGCGCGCCCTGCTCGACGCCGCCGCCCGCGGCTTCGACCTGGTCATCGCCGACGTCCCCCGCTACCCCGGCGACATCGGCCGCGCCGCGCTCAGCGCCGCCGCCGCCACCTTCCTACTCGTCCCCGCCGAGGTCCGCGCCACCGTGGCGGCCGCCGGCATAGCCGCGACGTTCCGCCGCTACACGACCGACCTGCGCCTGGTCGTCCAGGGCCCGGCCCCCGGCGGCCTCACCGCCGAGGCGATCGCCCACGCCCTCGACATCCCGTCCGCCGGCACCTACGACCGCGACCGCCGCCTCCCCGCAGCCGTCGAAGAGGGCGACCTGCAACGAGCCTGCCGCCGCGGCCCGCTGGCCGACTTCTGCACCAAGACCCTCGCCGACCTGGCCCTCCAGCCCTACGCCTACCGAGAAGCAGCCTGACCCACCCCGCTGGCGACGGTGTGCACCACAAGGCGCCACTCAGAAGGAGACGAGGAGAGGCGGTATGACGAGGTTGTCGGACGCGGTGCGGGATCGGCTCGCCGGTAGTGGCGGGGAGGCGACGACCGGCCGGGTCGCCGCGGCGCTGCGGGCGGAGGAACGCCTCCTTGGTGATCGTGAGGTACTGACCCTGGCGGACGAGTTATGCGCAGAGTTCGTCGGCGCCGGGCCGCTGGAACCGCTGCTGCGCTCCCCGGACGTCACCGACGTCCTGGTCAACGGCCCGGACGAGGTGTGGGCTGACACGGGCGCCGGTCTCGTCCGCACGCCGGTCCGCTTCACGGACGAGGCGACGCTGCGGCGCCTGGCGCAGCGCCTCACCGCCGCAGCCGGACGCCGACTCGACGACGCGGCCCCCTACGCCGACGCCCGCCTGCCGGGCGGGGTCCGGCTCCATGCCGTCCTGCCTCCGGTGGCCGCGAGTGGCACGTGCCTGTCGCTCCGGCTGCCCAGGCGTCGCGCGTTCACCCTGGACGAGTTGGTCGCGGCCCGGACCGTCCCGCCCGAGGGCGCCGAAATCCTCGCCGCCCTGATCAAGTCGCGCGCCGCGTTCTTGATCACCGGCGGTACCGGAACCGGCAAGACCACCCTCCTGAGCAGCGTGTTGTCCCTGGTGAACCCGGCCGAACGACTACTCCTCGTCGAGGACTCCGCCGAGCTGAAACCGTCCCATCCGCATGTCGTGAGGCTGGAGGCCCGTCCGCCGAACATGGAGGGCGCCGGGGGCGTGACACTGAACGATCTCGTCCGCCAAGCGCTCCGCATGCGTCCCGACCGCCTCGTGGTCGGGGAGGTCAGAGGCCCGGAGGTAGTTGTTCTGCTGCAGGCGCTCAACACGGGCCACGAAGGCGGCTGCGGCACCCTCCACGCCAACACCGCCGCAGACGTGCCCGCCCGGCTTGAAGCCTTGGGCTGCGCGGCGGGCTTGAGCAGGGAGGCGGTCCACAGCCAGCTGGCCGCCGCGCTGGACATCGTCGTCCACCTCGCGCGCGACCCGGCCGGTGGACGGCGGCGCGTGGCCGAGATCTGCGTCCTGCACAGAGCGCCCGATGGGCTGGTAGGCGTGATTCCCGCAGTCTCGTTCACCGCGTCCGGCGAGGTCGTCCCGGCCGACGGCGCCCCCGCGCTGCACGCCCGGCTGCGAGGTGACCGTTGATCATCGCGCTCGTGGCGCTCTGCTCGGCCGCCGCCGTCTGGACGGTCCTCGCGCCCCCTGTCGCCCGACGCCGCCTCGACCGCCTCACAACGCCTCGCTCAACGCACCCCCTTCACCTGTTGAGAGCCAGAGTCGACGCACTGAAAGAGCGCAGAGCCCAACCGCAACGATGGCGGACGTCGGTGATCGAACTCTGCGACGCCATGGCCGCCGAACTCGCCGCCGGCCGAACTCCGGATGAGGCGTTCACCGCCGCCGCAGCCGTCCTCCACCCTCAGATATCCGCAGAGCTCCTCCACGCCACTCGCGCGCCCCCCGAGCACCTGGACGACCTGGCGACGCGTCCGGGGGCCGAAGGTCTGCGCCTCTTGGCTGCCTGCTGGCGCATCGGTGCGGAACGCGGCGGCACCCTCGCCACCGTCCTGGACGGCCTGGCGGGGGCCCTCCGCGACGAAGAGGCCCAACGCCAGGACGTGGCCGTCCAACTGGCGGGGCCTCGCGCCACGGCCCGCCTGCTCGCCGCCCTCCCGCTCCTCGGCCTAGGCATGGCGGCGGCCCTGGGCGCCCACCCGATCCCCTTCCTCTGCGGCACCCTCCCCGGCCTGGCGTGCCTGATCACAGGAACGACCCTCAACCTGCTCGGCCTCCACTGGACCCGCCGCCTCGCCCGATCCGCCGAATCCCCCACCTAATCCGCATCACGTCCACAGGGTGCAGCCGAACAGCAGCGAGCCCGCCGGACCGCCTGTTGCCGAAGACATGGAGGCGAGGCCGATGAAGCCGAGGCTGTTGGTCCGGCCGTCCTGGTAGAGCAGGGCAGCGACGGGGGAGTACGGCGCGTCGGTGACACCGGCGACGTGCCAAGCAGGTGTGTCGGTGCCCTGAGGAGGTGCTCTTCGCTGTCGCGCGGCTGATCGCCTCGCGTGGAGCCCTACGGGTCTCTCTGTTGTGGGTCGACGGCTGGGGTTCGCATCCCTGTGTGCCGTTGGGGCCTGGTCCGGCGGAACGAAGGTCCTAGGTGGCCATGAGGTGAGAGGGAGCAGGTGAGGTGATGATCGCCTTGGCGGCCGTGCTTTGTGCGGCGCTGTCGGCGTTCCTTCTTCCCAGGGGGACGAACGCCGCCGAGAAGAGGCTGGAGGGTCAGTTCCAAACTTCTCGTCCGAGGCAAGGCATCGCAGGTGAGCGAGCTCTGACGCCCAGGGGCTCGGGGCACGATGGTCGTGGTCGGGCCGATGGTGAGAAGGAAGGCGACTCACAGGAGAGGCGACGGCGTGACGCTCTCCTACGGCGTGCAGCTGCGGGCTCCGCAGGCGTGTTGTGCCTGGTGTTGCTGGGTGGTCTGCTCGGTGCCGTGGTCGGTGTCGGCGCCGCGGGGGCCGCCTGGTTCTGGTTCGGCCGCGTTGGGGGTGCGGAGGACCGACGCAGACGTGCGCGCCTTATCGCTGACCTTCCCATCGCGGTGGACCTGTTAGCCGCCTGCCTGCGTGGCGGTGCTCCCTGGCATGGCGCGGTCACTGCGGTCGCGGATGCGGTGGGAGGCCCGTTGGGGGACGAACTTAGGGACGTCTCTGTTCAGATCAGCCTCGGTGCAGACCCGGTGGACGCCTGGCTCGCGCTCACGAGGGAACCGATGCTCGCGCCGCTCGCTCGTACGGCCGTCCGAGCGACGACCACAGGCGCGGCCCTGGCTCCCTCTCTCAGCCGCCTCGCGCGCGATCAGCGTCGCGTAGCCCGGACGGCGGCCGCCACCAGGGCCCGTGCGGCGGGAATCCGAGCGCTCGCCCCTCTCGGACTGTGCTTCCTGCCCGCCTTCGTGCTGCTCGGCGTCGTCCCGGCCGTCGCGGGAATCGCCGCGACGATCCTCCTGCCCAGGTGAGCCGGGTTTTCCACAGAATTCGGTTCGCTCACCGGCCGGGGCACCCGCCCGGCAGCCTGAAGGCGAATCACGAGTGAAAGGAGCCCGCATGCGGGCGATGAAGATGGTGATGCGTCGATGGTCCAGGATGTCTGTAGACCGAGGAATGTCCACCGCGGAGTACGCGGTCGGCACCATCGCCGCAGCGGCGTTCGCCGGCCTGCTGTTCAAGATTGTGACGAGCTCGCAGGTGAGGTCGCTGCTCTTACAGATCATCGAGAAGGCCCTCAAGATCGCGAGCTGAGGGACCGAGGGATGGCCACGGCGGAGATCGCCGTGGCTCTCCCCGCCCTAGTCCTGATCACGGCGGCCGCGCTGTGGGGCCTGATGGCGGTGTCCGTGCAACTCACCTGCACGGACGCCGCCCGCACTGGGGCTCGTGCGGCAGCCCGGGGTGAGTCCCTCACCGCGGTGCGCGAACTGGTGATCCGGGCGGTCCCGAAGGGCGCGACCGTGCGAGTGCGCCGAGACGAGGCCACCGTCCACGTGGACGTCTCCGTCGCGGTGCGTCCCCCGGCCGCGATCGGCCTTCCACCCCTGATGGTCCAAGCCCAAGTGGCCGCCGCGACCGAGCCCGGTGTAGGCCGCGACGCCGCTTCCCCGCCCGTCAGCCAGACGCGGCACCCAACCTCCTGACCGGCGGCCGTTCACCTGGCCGGTCATGGTGGCGCGGCGGTCGGCGCTGGACCACAACATCGCGGCGCTCGCCGCGTTCTGCGGCGAGCACGGGCTTGGCGTTCGCGCCGCACGGCAAGACGACCATGGCCCCGGCCACGCCGCCGGGCGGGCCGACGACTCGCGCTGGTCGGCGGTGTCGGCCTTGCAGGTGACGCCGGGCAGGAGGACTCGGCGTCCTCAAGTGCGCGTCCCTCCCGGTTGAGCAACTGCCACGCGCCTTTGCCAGCCGGGAGGAACCACTCGCATATGCGTCCGTAACGAGAGGCACGACACGGGCCCGGGCCGGATACCGACGGTCGGGATGCGTCCGGTCGGGTTAAGAGGGAGGACTGCATGAGGTCGAAGCGGTGATGAGTGAAGCGGCACCGGGCGGATCGCGGGCGGTGACGATGGCGCTGAACGACTCACGGGATGCGAGCGGTAGTGACGAGGCGGGCACGCGGGACGCCGGGAGCGTGCGGGGTGAACGGCTGCGCGCGGAAATGGAGCCGGAGTGGTGGCGACGAAATGGCTGCGCGGGACGTGATCGGGGGCGATGACAACGAAGCGGGTGCGTGGGAGCGGGCCGGGTGCGGTAGCGGAGAACGGCTGGGGGGCGAGCAGGCAGACGTCGACGCCCGACCCAGCCGCACGGCCTTGTCGGCCGCGTCATGCCCGTCCCGGTAGGCGGCGGCCACCAGCCGGCTCGTTACCGGGGGGCGATGAAGTTGGGTGTGCAGGGCGCGCCTAGGGGTGGTCCACAGGCTGCGCGGATCGGGTCGGGAGCGGTGTCGATGAGCGGGTGCGCGGGGGGCACCGAGACGAGGCCGAGGGGTGATCGCGCGGGTGTGGGCGGCTGGCGGTGATGATCGACAGGCTGCAGGGGAGAGGGGGCGGGACTGGTGGCGAGGAGCGGGTGCGCGGCGGGCGCGCCGGGACGAGGACGGAGGTGGGGGTTGTGAGGCGGATGGGCGGGGTGGATCGGGGGGCGGGGACCGTGTGGGTGGTGGCGTTTGCTGCTGTCGTGTGGGTGGCGGGGGTGGCGGCGATTGCCGTGGGCGGGGTGCGGGGAGCGCGGCAGCGGGGTGATGCAGCCGCTGATATGGCCGCGTTGGCTGCGGCGGCGCGGGTGGCGGATGGTGGTCGTTCGGCGTGTGGGCGGGCTCGAGAGATCGCGGCCGGTTCCGGTGCGCAACTGGCGGAGTGCCGGGTCAGGGGTGACGACGTTGAGGTCACGGTGACCGTCCGGCTGAAGGTGCCGATGGGGATCGGGGACTTGCGAGTCATTTCTCGGGCCAGGGCTGGTCCTGTGGGACGGGACGGCGTACCCTAACGCGACACGACTCGTTGCACTGATTGTCAATAGGATGGGAGGAGTCGCGGAGGATGCCAACACGTTTCGCTTTGTCATCGTCCTGTGACTTCTGCTACCCAGTGGTACGTTACGCTGCCGTAAGCGCATAGTTATCACCAGAAGCGGTGTGCCCCCGCGAGGTCCGGCGGGATGAGACGAGCAGGACACTGTCGAAGGGACTGAGGCGTGACCATCATTCGCAGGATCGGTGCGATCGCGCTCGCGGCGCCCCTTGCGATGAGCTTCCCGATCCTCGGCGCTCTGCCCGCGCAGGCCGCCTCGACGAGTGTGATCAGCCCGGCGGACGGTGCGGTGATCACGAGCGGCTCCCAGGTGACGGCCAAGGCCCACTTCGACTTCGCGATCACGATGCAGCTGCGGGTGAGCGGCCCCGGGCTCGGTGACACCTTCCTCGCGGAGCGCGGCTTCTCCGGCGACATGTCCGGGACCTTCCCGATCACCCAGAACGGGACCTACAAGGTCTTTCTGCGGGGCAAGCAGACCGGTCACATCTACGACTCCAACACCTTCACCGTCCGGATCGCCCCGGCAGCTCCCGGCGGCGTCAGCGCGACCGTGTCGGGCAGCAAGCTCGCCGTGAAATGGAGCCGGGGCGTTGAGGACGACCTCACCGGCTACGCGCTCTCGGGTTCCGGCGTGAAGTCCAGGTCCGGTTCCCTGGCTTCCCTCTGCCAGGGGACGAGCTGCTCCACCACCCTGTCGCTGACCAGGTCGAGCGGTGTGGTCTCCGTGGGTGTCCGGGCACAGCGGTCCAACGGGGACGGCGGAACGCTGTACTCCCCCACCTCCACGGCGTCGGCCATGGTGGGCGGCGGAGTCGGCTCGACGGTTCCGGGCGGCGCGGCTCCGTCCCTGCCGTCCAATTCCAGCGTGCCCAGCGCCAGTACGCCGCTGACGCCGTTCAACAACGAGTCGCCGATCACGCTGCCGTCCGTCCAGCCGGAAGGTGCGACGCCCGGCTTCGCCTACCCCGCGCCGCAGATCGCCACCGACACGCCGAAGGCGCAGAACGTCGCGGCGACCGACCGGCTCCAGTGGGGCAAGAGCGTGGGCATCGCGCTGGTGCTCCTGATCGTCGCCGCGCACCTCGGCACCTGGACGCGCCGCCTGCGCGTCGCCCAGGCGGGGACGAGCAGCAACGGCATGGCGGCCCGCATGGCGCGCGGTGGAACCGGCCGCAAGCGGGTCAAGAAGGCCCGCGAGCAGATCGCCCGCGCTGAGGCCCGCGCCAAGACGGCCCCGGTCATGTCCGCTGTCGCGTCGGCCAAGCCGGCTGGGGCGAAGGACGCTGGACGTCCTGCGTCGAAGACCAAGCCCGCCCGCCGCCATGCGGGTCCGGGCAAGGGTCCCAGCGGCGTGAACGTCCGGATCGCCGCCCCGGAGAACAAGCCCAAGCGCGGCGGCCGCCGCCGCAAGTGATCCGCTGGCGTGCCCTTCTAGAGACTGATGAAGCGCTGCGGCTAGGCCGGGGCGCAAGGTCCGTGGGCATGCGTTAGCCGAGTTCCGCCTAGCCATGCTTGGGAGTCGGCGGTTCTCGCTGGTGCCTCTGGCAAGCCCGGCCTGTCGTGGTTGCTAGCGCAGCCGTTTGCCGTGTCCAGTGATGCGAGCCGCTCGGTTGCGCTGGCCACATGTGCGGCCGGCCGGAAGGTCATGCGCAACCACAGCATCTCGGGCACGCCCACGCCCGCGCTCTGGGCCCACGCCCGCGCTCTCGGTCACACCTGCGCTCTCCGCCACGCCCACGCTCTGGGTCACGCCCACGCTCTGGGGCACGCCGCGTCTGGGTCACGCCGCGTCTCCGCCATGCCGCATCTCCGCTAGGCCCGCGCTCTCCGCCACGCGGACGTACTCGGTCACCCCTGCGTCTTGGCCACCCGTGCGCTTCTCCACCACGCGGGCGCTCCGACACGTGTGCGCCCGCGCTCTCGGTGACGCGGGCGTTCTCGGTTACGTGGGCGTTCTTCCGGCCACGCGCGGTGGTGCCAGTGCTTAGGCGTTGAGTGATGTGGGTGGAGGCCGCACGGCCGCTGGTCAGGTGAAGGCGCCGGACTTGGCGGCGAGGGTGGTGGTTCTGGCGGCTTGGGCGGGGAGGTGCGGGTCGGGGGGTGTGCGGAGGAGGACGAGGTGGTGGTACATGGGGGCCGTGGCGGAGATCAGTAGGCGGCGGGCGTTGGTGCGGGGCGGGGTTTCGCCGCGTTCGATGGCGCGGGTGACGACGATCTCGCAGCGGGTGTAGCGGTCCTCCCAGAGGCGTTGCTGGGCGCGGGCGGCCTTCTCCGATCGGAACGAGGCGGCGATCAGGGCCGCCATGATCGGGGGTTCGGCGGCCATGGCGTCCTGGATCTCGTGGTTGAGGGCCGCCAGGTCGCCTTCCAGGGTGCCGGTGTCCGGTGGGCGCCAGTCGTCGTCGCCCGCCGCGTCGAGGACGTCGGCGAGGAGGCCGCCGACGTCGGTCCAGCGCCGGTACACCGTGGCGCGGTGGACGCCGGCGCGGGCGGCGACGGCGTCCATGGTGAGTCCGTCGTAGCCGTGTTCGCCGAGTTCCGCGCGGACGGCGTCGAGCACCTGCGCGCGGACGCGGGCGGTGCGGCCGCCGGGGCGGCGGCCGGCTGTCGCGGAGGTCATCGCCGGTTGTCCGATTGCTTGGAGGGATGGGCTGTGGCACCATCTTAATGCATCAGTTGTCGTATTAGTGGAGTCGTCGGTGCTCATCCGAAGCGTTCGCCCCGTCCCGTCCCCGAATGCTTTGGAGTGCACGCTTGCCCGTACAGATCACCGCGCTCGCCGTCGGCAAGTCCTTTGACGGCAGGGTCGTCCTCGACTCGGTGACCTGCTCGCTCGCCGCCGGCGGGCGCACCGGGATCATCGGCGAGAACGGCTCCGGCAAGACCACCTTGCTGCGGCTGCTCGCCGGACGTGAACGCCCCGATCGGGGTGAGGTCGTCGTCCAGGCCGACGGCGGCGTCGGCTACCTCGCCCAGGACGAGCGGCTGCCGCCAGACCAGACCGTCCAGCAGGTCATCGACCGGGCGCTGAGCGATCTCCGGAAGGTCGAGCGGCGGATGCGCCGCCTGGAGGCGGCGATGGCCGCCGGCGACGAGTCGGGGCTGGCCGAGTACGGCGAGCTGCTGACCGTCTTCGAGTTGCGCGGCGGCTACGACGCCGATGCCCGCGTGGAGCGTGCGCTGCACGGGCTTGGTCTCGGGCTGGTGGGGCGTGACCGTACTGCGGGAAGCCTGTCCGGTGGGGAGCAGGTCCGGTTGCGGCTGGCGGCCCTTCTCGCGTCCGCGCCCGAGGTGCTCCTGTTGGACGAGCCGACCAACCATCTCGACGAGAGTGCGCTGGGCTGGCTGGAGGAGCACCTGCGCACCCGGCGGGGGACGACGGTCGCGGTGTCGCATGACCGGGCCTTCCTTGAACGCGTCACCACCGACCTGCTGGAGGTGGACGCCGACCGGCGCCGTGTCGTGCGGTACGGGAACGGCTATGCCGGCTACCTCGCGGAGAAGGCCGCGGCGCGGCAGCGCTGGGCGCAGGAGCACGAGCGGTGGCGGGCCGATGTCGAGCGGCTCCGCGAGGCCGCGGCGACCACGGCCCGGCAGGTGGCTCCCGGCCGTCCGATGAAGGACGGCAACAAGATGGCCTACGACCGGGCGGGCGGCCGCGTGCAGCAGTCTCTGGCCAGCCGGGTGCGGAACGCCGAGGAACGGCTGCGCCGCCTCCTCGCCGATCCGGTCCCGGCGCCGCCGGAGCCGCTGCGCTTCACTCCCGTGCTGGGGGCTCGCTCGCTGCGGGGCGCCGTGCTGGAGGCGGACGGTGTTGCCGTCGCCGATCGGCTCGACTGCATGAGCCTCACCCTTTCTGCGGGCGAGCATCTGCTGGTCACAGGGCCGAATGGCGTGGGTAAGAGCACGCTGCTCCGCGTCCTGGCGGGTGAGCTTGAACCGGATGCGGGACGTGTCACCCGGCGCGGTCGGATCGGCTACCTGCCGCAGGAACCGGGATTCGAGGACGCGGACGAGTCGGTGCTGGCCGCCTTCGCCCGCGGACGCAAGGGCGAGCCCGACGAGCACGCCGAAGTGCTGCTGTCGCTCGGCCTGTTCGACGCCGACCGGCTCGCGGTGCCGGTCGGCCGGCTGTCGACCGGCGGGCGCCAGCGGCTCGCGCTGGCGCGGCTGCTCAGTGAGCCGGCGGACGTCCTGCTGCTCGACGAGCCCACCAACCACCTGTCGCCCGCCCTCGTCGAGGAGCTGGAGACGGCTCTGACCGGGTACGACGGCGCCGTCGTCATCGTCAGCCATGACCGCCGGTTGAGCCGGCGCTGGTGGGGCGCCCGGCTGGCCGTACGGGCGGATCGGACGTCCGGCGCCCGGGCCTGACGTCTCCCTGCATACCTATCGAGAAAGGACTCCTTCATGCCGTCTGCCCCCGCCGACCCGACCGTGGTGCATCCGATGCCCGGCCAGCCGCGCGTGGTGCTGCTGAAACCGCTGATCACCTCGCCGCTGATCGAGGTCGGAGAGTTCTCCTACTACGACGATCCGGACGATCCGACGGCGTTCGAGACCCGCAACGTCCTGTACCACTACGGGCCGGAGAAGCTCGTCATCGGGCGGTTCTGCGCGCTCGGCGAGGGCGTGCGGTTCATCATGAACGGCGCCAACCACCGGATGGACGGCCCGTCGACGTTCCCCTTCCCGATCATGGGCGGCTCCTGGGCCGAGCACATGGACCTGATCACCGGCCTGCCCGGACGCGGCGACACCGTGCTCGGCAACGACGTCTGGCTCGGCTACCGCGCCATGGTGATGCCCGGCGTCCGCATCGGGCATGGCGCGATCATCGCCTCCGGGTCCGTGGTGGTGGACGACGTCCCCGACTACGGCATCGTCGGCGGCAACCCGGCGAGGCTTCTGCGCCGCCGCTACAGCGAGGACGACATCCGGCGGCTCCTGGCCCTGGCCTGGTGGGACTGGCCGCTCCAGCACATCACCGAGCACATCCGCACGATCATGGCCGGTGGCATCGACGAGCTGGAGCGCGCGGCGCCGACCGGGTGGGGAGGCCGCCGATCGGAGGTCTTTTGCCCGGTCATTGGGCGTTTTGAGCCTGCCCGGGGCGCTGTGACGACGGGGGCGGAGCGCGGTGGCCGGACGTGGGGCGGGCGGGACGCCCGCTGATCAGGTGGGCTGGCGGGGCGTATGGGCAGGGTCTAGGCTGCCTTGCCAGTCGGATCGCCCGGATCGTCCGGCAATGCGTCCCTGTCGTCCGAGACCTCGGCCCTGTCCCCGCCGGGCCTGATGGAGAGGAGACCCCGCATGATCATTCTGGGGCTGATCGTCGCGCTCGCCGCCGCCGCGGCCGGTGTCGCCGTCGTGCTGGACAACACTGGTGATGCGCGGTTGGCAGTGTTCGGCGACGAGATACCCGGGATCACGCAGCAGTGGCACATCTTCATGGCCGGCGCCGTGGTCGCGATCGTGTTCATGGCCGGGATGATGGTCGCCACGCTGGGGTTCCGGCGGGCGATGAACGTGCGGCGGGAGCTGCGCGACCTGCGGGACGAGCACGAGGAGTCCCTGCAGACGCTCGAACTCGAGCGCCGGAAGCTGCAGCAGGCGCTCGCCCAGGCGCGCCGCGGCATGGACGACCAGCCGCCGGTCCCGGCCCAGCGCGTCGCACCGAACTGAGGCCCGCCGCCGGGCTACTCGGAGGCTCCGGACAGGAGGACGTCGAGCAGGGTGATCGCGCCGTGCTTGTCCAAGGGGTCGTTGCCGTTGCCGCACTTCGGTGACTGGATGCAGGACGGGCAGCCCGAGTCGCATTCGCAGGACGCGATCGCGTCGCGCGTGGCGCGCAGCCAGGAGGCGGCGTCCCCGTAGCCGCGTTCGGCGAATCCCGCACCGCCCTCATGGCCGTCGTACACGAAGACGGTAAGGAGCTCTGTGTCGGGGTGGACGGCGGTGGACACGCCCCCGATGTCCCAGCGGTCGCACGTGGCGAACAGTGGAAGCAGGCCGATCGAGGCGTGTTCGGCGGCGTGGGCAGAGCCCGCCAGATCGAGGTCGTCGTCCAGAGCGGAAACCTGCGTCTCCGAGAGCGTCCACCAGACGGCGCGGGTGCGGAGGGTGCGAGGCGGTAGGTCCAGAGGCTTCTCGCCGAGCATCTCACCCGTTTGCAGACGGCGCATCTGGTAGGCGACCACCTGACGGGTGACTTCGACGGTTCCGAAGTTGAGCGTGGCCTCGCCCCAGGAGGTCGAGCGCAGCCGTTCGACGATGCTGATGTCGGTTACATCGCGGGCGGTCGTCGAATAGTCGGGGTCGGCCGCCTCTACGAGCGCGACAGAGTCGTCTAGGTCCAGGGTTTGGACGATGTAGGACTCGCCCTGATGGATGTACACCGCGCCTTCATGGACGGTGGTGTGCGCTGAAGCCTCGTCCACGGTGCCGAGTAGGCGACCCGTTGCCAGCTCCACCACCTGGATGGGTGCGCCGCCGGCTCCGCGGATGTCGGCCAGGTCGGCGGCCTTGTCGCGGCGCGTCCAGTACCAGCCCGCAGGGCGACGCCGGAGGAAGCCCCGGCGGACGAGGTCGGGCAGCAGGTCGGCGGTCGCCGGGCCGAACAGCGGGAGGTCGTCCTCGGTGAGCGGCATCTCGGACGCGGCGGAGCAGAGGTGCGGTTCCAGGACGTACGGGTTGTCCGGGTCGAGAACGGTCGCCTCGACCGGCGTCCCGAAGATCGCCTCGGGGTGGTGGACGAGGAACGTGTCGAGCGGGTCGTCCCGGGCGACGAGGACGGAGAGGGCGGCCTGCCCGGATCGTCCGGCGCGTCCGGCCTGCTGCCAGAGGGACGCGCGGGTGCCCGGCCAGCCGCAGACGAGGACGGCGTCGAGCCCGGAGACGTCAACACCGAGCTCCAGCGCGTTCGTGCTGGCCAAGCCGATGATCGAACGCGAGCGGAGGGCGGCCTCCAGAGCACGCCGTTCTTCAGGCAGATAACCCGCACGGTAGGCGGCGACCTGGTCGGCCAGGTCCGGGCTTACCTCGTGCAGCGCGCGCTTGGCGCTGAGCGCCACCGACTCTGCCCCGCGCCTAGAGCGGACGAACGCGAGCGTCTGAACACCCTCGACAACAAGGTCGGCCAGAAGGTCACCTGCCTCGGCCGTGGCGGTACGACGGACGGGCGCACCGCGCTCACCGCGCAGCTCCGTCAACGGCGGTTCCCATAGCGCGAACGTCGCGGGGCCACGCGGTGAGGCATCGTCGTCTACCGCGACCACGTCCACCCCAGTGAGACGGGACGCGGCCAACGCCGGCGAGGACGTCGTCGCCGACGCGAGTATGAACGTGGGGGACGCGTGATACCGCTTGCATATCCGGCGTAGCCGGCGCAACACCTGTGCGACGTGCGACCCGAAGACACCGCGGTAGCCATGGGCTTCGTCAATGACCACGTACTGGAGGCGCCGCAGGAAGGACGACCACCGTGCGTGCCCCGGCAGGATCGACCGGTGCAGCATGTCGGGGTTGGTCAGCACGTAGTTCGCGTGCTGGCGGACCCACGTCCGCTCATCCTGCGGGGTGTCGCCGTCGTAGGTCGCCGCGCGCACACGCGTGAGGTGCAGGGAACGGAGCGCACGGAGCTGGTCGGCGGCGAGGGCCTTGGTGGGAGACAGGTAGAGGACGGTCCCTTCCCGGCGCGGATTCTCCTCCCCCGCATAGATGGCATCGATGCAGGGCAGCAGGTAGGCGAGGGATTTCCCGGACGCGGTCCCTGTGGCGATGATCACAGACCGTCCGGCACGGGCGTGCTCGGCGGCGGCGACCTGGTGCTCCCAGGGCGCCTCGATGCCCGCCGCGGCGAGCCGCTCCACCAGGAGCGGCGGCGCCCAGGACGGCCACCCGGCCCGGCGGCCCTGACGTGCGGGAACGCTCTCCACATGGGTGATGCGGTCGCGCCGCGAAGGGTCCGCGAGGAGCCGGTCGAGGGGAGTTGAAGATCTTTGGACGCCCATCAGGTTTTCAGTTTGCCAGCCTGGGCAGAACTACGGGAACGCCCCGGCGCCGGTATGCCCGTCCCCCCGACCTGGCCGGTAGATCAGCAGGTCAGACGGGATGGCGCGAACTTTCGCCCGAGTGGGCGATTACGTGCGTGTACGACGCCGGAGCGTGGTTGAATCACGGCGAAGTCTCGATGGCCGGCCACCGGGCATCGAGATCGGATAGTGCTGCACGGCGCGTGGAGGATCTGTGGACCTGAAGGTGAACGACTACACCACCGACGATGGCCTCACCGTCATCAACGTGGAGGGCGAGATCGACGTCTACACGGCGCCGAAGCTTCGCGAGAAGCTCATCGACCTGGTCAACAAGGGCAAGTTCCACCTGCTCGTGGACATGGAGAAGGTGGAGTTCCTCGACTCCACCGGGCTCGGCGTCCTCGTGGGCGGGCTGAAGCGCGTCCGCGCGCACGACGGCTCGCTGGAACTGGTCTGCACCCAGGAGCGCATCCTCAAGATCTTCCGGATCACGGGGCTGACCAAGGTCTTCGGCATCCACGACTCGATCGCCGAGGCCGAGGAGAAGCGCAAGGGCGCCAAGTAGGCGGCCCGCGGCTCGAAGATGTCGACCGTTGAACTGTCCTTCAGCGCGCTGCCCGTCCATGTGCGGACCGCCCGCCTGATCGTGACCGCCGTGGCCCGCCGCAGTGGCGTCGCCGAGCCGCTGCTGGACGAGGTCAGGCTCGCGGTCGGCGAGGCGTGCTCGCGCGCCGTGGAGGCGCATCGCCGGCACTGCCCGGACGAGCCCGTCCGCCTCGAACTGAACGGCGCCGACCGCCGTTTCGAGGTGACCGTCAGCGACACCGTCCCCGGCGACGACACGCCGGGCGACCTCTCGGCGGCACTGGACGAGGGCGAGTTCGATTCCGGCTGGGGCGAGGGCACCGCCGAGCTGGGCCTGGCGGTCATCGCCGGCCTCGCCGACGACGTGGAGATCGCCGCCACGCCCAAGGGAGTCCAGATCCGGATGAGCTGGCCGGCCGAGGCCGAGGCGACCATCTAGAAGCACGCGCGCCCCCACTGACGACCCAAGGCCCCGCCACCCCCGGCGGGGCCTCAGTCGTCCTCACGCACCTCACCCCAGCGACCCCTCGGCCCGCCCGCCGGGACCGCCAAGGCACCTCCCCACCGCTCTCCTGTGCAGGTACGCACCCACTCGCGCCTGCCACTCGCTCTCGTCCGCCGCCGCCCAGGTGCCACACCCGGCCGCCCAGCCGCCGCGCGGCAGCGCGACCTTCACGACCGGTCCGACCGCGACGTCCTTGGCCTCCCGTCTGGGACGCCCACTGCACGCTCCCCATCACTGACTAGAGCCCGTCCTTCACCCACGCACACGCTCTCTCTTGCCATCGCTGCGCGTGGTCGGTGGGGGTGGGGCGTGTTCGTTGCTGGGGTTGGTGCTGTTCTCGTCTAGTGGGGGCTGTTGGCCGGTTCTGGATTTGGGGGTGGTGGGGCTGGTGTTGCGAGGGTTGTGAGATTCTCTTGTAGTTGATCTCGGTTCGGCCGATTTGGGTCTGGACATATTCCGTGTTAATGCCTAGCTTGAATGGGACGCCGGGCGTCGGGCCGGTGCGTCCAATGTCGTATGCCCTCGTCAGGGTGACGGTGAGGTAAGGGACGGTTTACCCCAGTTGACCTGGGGTGATGGCGGCTGGGCGGGCGTATGGGTCAAATCCCGGCGTATTGCTCGTTGCATTTCGGCGACATCTCTGTGAAGGGCCGTGCGGCCTTAACATTCGACTTGCGCGTGCGTAGACTCCCGGCACCCGCGTTGCCGTGCGAGGTGTTCGAAATCATGACTCGCGGGGTACGCGGTAAAGATCGTCTTCTTTGTGACGATCGAGTCGCAACGCCCCTGTCGAGGAGGACGGATGTCCGGGTTTTCCCTGTCAAGCCCGGCCAGCGCAGAAGTGGATCTCGGCGGCGGCGACCTCTCCCTGGTCGTCGTCGTCGCCGTGATCGCGCTGCTCGCACTGGCCGTCGCCGCGGGTCTCGTCCGCGATGTCCTGGCCGCGGGCCAGGGCACCGCCAAGATGCAAGAGATCGCGCGGGCCGTACAGGTGGGCGCCAGTGCCTACCTGAAACGCCAGTTCCGAACGGTCGCGGTCTTCGTCGTACTGATCCCGCTCGTTCTGCTGCTGCTTCCCGCCGACTCGACGAGCGAGCGGATCGGCCGGTCGATCTTCTTCGTCATCGGCGCGCTGTTCTCCGCCGTCACCGGGTTCACCGGCATGTGGCTCGCGGTGCGCGGCAACGTCCGGGTCGCCGCCGCCGCCCGCGAGGCGGACGGCGAGAAGACCGCGATGCGGATCGCGTTCCGCACCGGCGGCGTCGCCGGCATGTTCACCGTGGGCCTCGGCCTGTTCGGCGCGGCGGTCGTCGTCCTCGCCTACCAGGGCGACGCGCCGAAGGTGCTGGAGGGCTTCGGCTTCGGCGCCGCGCTGCTCGCCATGTTCATGCGCGTCGGCGGCGGCATCTTCACCAAGGCCGCCGACGTCGGCGCCGACCTCGTCGGCAAGGTCGAGCAGGGCATCCCGGAGGACGACCCGCGCAACGCCGCGACGATCGCCGACAACGTGGGCGACAACGTCGGCGACTGCGCCGGGATGGCCGCCGACCTGTTCGAGTCGTACGCGGTGACGCTGGTCGCCGCGCTCATCCTCGGCACCGCGGCGTTCGGCACCGAGGGCCTGGTGTTCCCGCTGATCGTCCCGATGATCGGGGTGGTCACCGCGGTGATCGGCATCTTCGCGGTGGCGCCGCGCGCCGGGGACCGCTCCGGCATGTCGGCGATCAACCGCGGGTTCTTCATCTCGGCGGGCATCTCGGCGGTGCTCGTGGCGATCGCCGCGTTCGTGTACCTGCCGTCGTCGTTCGCCGACCTGAAGGGCGTCGCGGACGAGTCGATCCGCGGGCTGGACGCCGACCCGCGCTGGGTCGCGCTCGGCTCGGTGATCATCGGCATCGTGCTGGCGAGCATCATCCAGCTGCTCACCGGCTACTTCACCGAGACCAACCGCAAGCCGGTCAAGGAGGTCACCGACAGCGCCCGGACGGGCCCGGCGACCGTCATCCTGTCCGGCATCTCGCTCGGCCTGGAGTCGGCCGTCTACACCGCGCTCGTCATCGGCGGCGCCGTGTACGGGGCGTTCCTGCTCGGCTTCGGCAACACCACCGTCGCGCTGTTCGCGGTGGCGATGGCCGGCACCGGGCTGCTGACCACGGTCGGCGTCATCGTCTCGATGGACACCTTCGGGCCGGTGTCGGACAACGCCCAGGGCATCGCGGAGATGTCCGGGGACGTGCAGGGCGAGGCCGCGTCCGTCCTGGAGCGGCTGGACGCCGTCGGCAACACCACCAAGGCGATCACCAAGGGCATCGCGATCGCGACGGCGGTGCTCGCCGCGACCGCGCTGTTCGGCTCGTTCCGGACGACGGTGATCGCGGCGCTCGGTGACGCGTCCAGCAGCGCGAAGGACGCGATCGGCGCCGAGTTCCTCGACTTCAACCTGTCGATCGCGAGCCCGAACGTGCTGATCGGGCTGATCGTCGGCGCGGCCGTGGTGTTCCTGTTCTCCGGCGTGGCGATCATGGCGGTGGGCCGGGCGGCCGGCCGGGTCGTGGTGGAGGTGCGCGAGCAGTTCCGCACCAAGCCCGGGATCATGGACTACACCGAGAAGCCCGACTACGACCGGGTCGTGGACATCTGCACCCGGGACGCACAGCGCGAGCTGGCCACCCCCGGGCTGCTGGCGATCATGGCGCCGATCGCGGTCGGCTTCGCGCTCGGGTACGCGCCGCTCGGCGCGTTCCTCGGCGGCGCCATCGCCGCGGGCGTGCTGATGGCGGTGTTCCTCGCCAACTCCGGCGGCGCCTGGGACAACGCCAAGAAGCTCGTCGAGGAGGGCCACCTCGGCGGCAAGGGCAGCGAGGCGCACGAGGCGACGATCATCGGCGACACGGTCGGCGACCCGTTCAAGGACACCGCCGGTCCCGCGATCAACCCGCTGATCAAGGTGATGAACCTGGTCGCGCTGCTGATCGCGGACGCGGTGGTGACCTACGCGGGCAACACCGCGCTGCGCGTCGGCGTGACCGTGCTGTCCGTCGGGGTCGTCGTCGCCGCGATCGTGATCTCCAAGCGGCGCGCCGACCCGATCGCCGAGGCGGCCCCCGCGGGCGGCTCGCCGGTCGAGGGCGGGACGTCCGGCAAGGCGTCCGTGGACGGCGGCAAGGCCGAGGCCGTCGAGGAGGCCGCTCCCGAGGAGGCGGCCGTCGGCGCCGACTCCAACGGCGCCGCGACCTCCGAGGAGGAGTCCGCGAAGAACGGCTAGACGCATCACCCTGGAAGGGCCGGCGGCGCAGCCACCGCCGGCCCTTCGCATGTCCGGGGGACGAAGCGTCCCAGGACCTGGAGGGGGTCTCCCGGCTCGGAGCCCGCTGGTCATCGGCTTGGGCGGGGGCGGGTTCGGAGCATGGGTGGGCGGCCGTACGCTTGGGGGGAGGGCCGGACGTCTCCGGCCCCGGACGGGACCATCGGGAGGCGCTGTGACGAGCGGCGGCGGCAAGCCGGCGATGTCGGGGCCCAAGGGGTTCGCCCTCGTGATCTGCGGGATGCTCGGCATCCTTCTCGTGCTGTGGGGGCTGGCGGCGCTCGCCGCGCCGTGACCGCCCGCCTAATGTTGCGGTCATGCCCACGCTCATCGTGCTCAGGCACGCGAAGGCCGTCGCCGGGTTCGGCACGGCCGACATCGACCGCGTCCTCAACGACCGCGGGCGCCGCGACGCCGCGGCGGCCGGGGAGTGGCTGCGCGCGAACGGACTCGTCCCCGACCGGGTGCTCTGCTCGCCGGCGGCCCGCACGCGGGAGACGCTCGACCTGCTGGCGGTGGACGCGCCGGCGGACCACGAGCCGGTGATCTACGCCAACGACCCGGACGAGCTGCTCGGCCTCGTCGCCGAGGCCCCGGAGGACGCCGGGACGCTGCTGCTGGTCGGGCACAACCCGTCCGTGCACCAGTTCGTCCACGACCTGACCGGGGAGGCGCCGGCCACGTTCCCCACCTGCGCGCTCGCGGTGATCGACCTGCCGGGCGCGTGGAGCGAGGTGCGGCCCGGCCTCGGGACGCTCCGCACCGTCCACACGCCGAAGGACTGACTTCAGGGGCGGGGCGCCGCGGCGATGAGGGAGGACTCGACGACCGTCCCGGCGTCCCGGCGCAGCGACCTGATCGTGTAGCGGGTGCCCGACACCTGCAGCAGCGCCTGCCGGAGCGGGGTGACCTCGTCGCGGTCGATGCCCGCCTTGATCTCGGCGCGGCGCCGCCGGGTGAGCGTGGACAGGTGCGAGTCGAGGTCGGCGAGCTCCTCGCCGAGTTCCTCGACCGGCGGGACGTGCTTCGGGTCGAGTTCCTCCGGCTCCTCCAGCAGCACGGCGGTCTCCTCGAACTCGTCGGCGAGCCGGTCGAGGATCTCGGGGACGGGCCCGGTGTCGACGGCCTTCTCCCGGGACAGCCGCGCGACCGCGATGAGGTGGTCGCGGGTGCGGTGCGCGGCGTCCACGGCGGTCCGCAGCTCGTTGATCAGCTCGGTGTCGGGCAGCCGCTCGTGGCCGAGCCGGGTGCGGGTCTCGGCGACGGCCTCCGCCGCCCGCTCCGCCGCGACGATCGTGTCGTGCGGCAGCCGGACCTGCTCGCCCGCGAGGACGTCCGCCGTCGCGCGGACGAGGTCGGCGTGGGTGCGCAGCAGCCGGTTGAGCTGCGTGGGCAGCCGCTCCAGGTGCCCGGCGGGCCACAGCAGCCGGACGGCGAGGTAGGACAGCGCAGTCCCGGCGATGGTCAGCGCGATCCGCTCCCCCGCGGTGGCCCAGCCGGCGGGTGTGGAGAAGTCGAGCAGCATCATCGCGAGCGGCGTGCCGAACAGCGCCCAGTAGGCGAAGTTCACCGACCGCATCGCGAACCCGGCGAACGCGAACGCGAAGGCGATCACGGCGACGGTGAGCTGCCCCGGCGCCAGGGTGAGGATGACCGCGGCGACGGCGGACCCGGCCGCGGTGCCGCCGACGCGCTGCACGAGCCGGTCGACGGTCTCGCCGTAGGTGGCGCGCAGGCTCAGCATCGCGGTGATCGTCAGCCAGTGCCCGTGCGAGAGGCCGAGCGCGGCGGCCAGCGCCATCGACACGACCGCCGTGACGAACACACGCGCCACCTGCCGGAACGCCGGTGACCGGGTGCGGACGGCATGCCCCATCCGGTCCCACGCCGGCAGCGGGTCGAGGCTGCCGGGCAGGCGCGGCGGCCCGAACCCGATCCGCAGGCCGCTCGCGACGATCCGGCGGGTGGAGGCGACCTCGCCGGCGATGCGGTCGATGGAGCGGCGCACCTGGCCGATCAGCGCGACGGCGACGAGGTCCTCGTCGCCGGCGAGCCCGGCGCGCCGGATCTGCTCGGCCGCCCGCCCCATCCGCCGGACGGCCGCGGACTCCTCCCGGCCGAGCGGCGCCTCGCCCGCCGTCGCGACGGCCCCGGCGAGCAGCCGCAGCCGCGCGGCGAGCGCGGAGATCGCGGTCTGCGTCTCCAGCTGCCACTCGCGGTCCGGCGGATAGTTCTTCGCCGCCTCCAGGACGGCCTGCAGCGTCACCGTCTCGTGGAGGACGCGGCCGAGCGCGTCGATGAGCCGTTCGGGCCGGGTGGGGTCGCTGCGGCCGCGTCCCGTCCGGTAGAGGCGGTAGGTCGCTCGGGCTTCGGTGAGCGCCTCGGACGCGGCCCGCCGCTTGGCCTCCCAGTCGGGGATCCGGGTGACGGCGCGCAGGTCCGGGTTGGTGATCTCGACGGCGTCGAGCGGTCCGGCGTCGTGCGGGGCGACGTCCTCGGCGACGGCGTCGAGCGCCTCGGCGACGGCGTCGGCGCACTCGCTGAGCGAGGCGCGCAGCGGGCGCAGCCGCCGCGCGGGCCACGGCGCGAGCAGCAGCCCGGCGGTGAACAGGCCGCCGATCAGCTCCAGCAGCCCGATGTCGATCACGTCGGCGGACGGCGGCCGGACCGCGCTGAGCAGCACCGCCAGCCCGGCCGTGGACCCGATCCGCGGCACCGCGACGCCGAGCGCGATCAGCGGCGGCACCACGATCACGGTCGGCCACAGGTGCCCGCTGAGCAGCCCGCCGACCCCGGCCCCGACCGCGACGACCAGCACCCCGACGGTGAGGCTGCGGGCCTGCGCCCCGTACGGTCCCTCAGGCGCCCGCAGCGCCACCAGGTACGCGCCGAGGGCGATCATGGAGCCCTGCGCGGCGTGCCCGGTCAGCGCCCCGGCGATCAACGGCACCGCCACGGCGACGGCCGCGGCGACCCCGTACATGGGCGTCGCCTGCCCGTTCGCCTGAACGTACGCCTCGCGCGCACGCTGCAGCACCGCCGGTCCCTCCGCCTTCAGTCGCCCGCCCGCGGAGAGCCCTCTCCCCGCGCCTCACCCGTACCCCGATGATCACTGCCTAAGGCCCGGATCGGCCGGGCGGTCGCGGCCGTCCCAGGCGGCGAGCACGTCCGCGAGGACGGACAGCTGCTCCAGGTCCCCGGGGATGAGGGTGTCGAGGGACGTCGGCGGGAGGGTGTTGCGGTCCATGCCCGCCTGCCGGCGCAGGCCCGGAACCAGCGGTTCGAACGCGTCGCCCAGTTCGCGGGCGGCCTCGGCGAGCCAGGGGCCCGCGCCGTGCTCCAGGAGCCGGCGGGCGACGGCGTCGAGCAGCGGACCACTCTCCCCGGTGATCTCCTTGATCGCCAGGGCGGCCGGGTAGTGGGACGTGACGTCGTCGTCCATCGCGCGCAGGGCGGGCACGAGGGCGGCGGCCTCCGCGCCGAGCCGTCCGGCGAGCCGGGCGGCTCGGATCGCGGGCGCGCGGCCGTCCGCCAGCACCGCCTCGGCGGCGCGCAGGGCGGTGGCGGTGTCGCCGGTGAGGTCCAGGACGATCTCGGCCGCGCCGATCCGCCGCTCGCAGCCGTCGAAGTCCGCCGTGTCGGTCGCGGCGAGGTCCCGCAGGGCGGGCAGGAGGTCGTCCAGCGGGAGCCCGTGCGTCCGGGCGAGGCGTGCCGCCGGGACGGTCTCGCCGGCGGCCGCCGCGTCTCGCACGAACCGGGCGAGGTGCTCGCCGTCGCCGGTGATGGCGGCGAGCGCCTCGGCGCACGCCTCGCGGAAATCCCAAGAGCCGGAACCGGTCGCGGCCTCGGTGAGGGCGGGCACTGCGGCGGAGGCGCCCGGCCCGATCGCCCGCAGCGTCGTGACGGCGGCGAGCCGCTCGTGGGAGACGAGGCCGGCCAGCTCGGGCGTCGCGGCGGCGGCGTCCGGGCCCCAGGCGGTCAGGAGCGCGGGTATGGCGACGTCCGGCTCGTGGGCCATGAGCGTTTCCCTCTCGGCGGACGCCAGGTGCGGGCGCAGGACGTCCAGCAGCGCCGGGTCGGGCGGCAGCCCGCGCTCCGCGAGCAGGCCGACGGTCTCGCCGTCGAACCATCCCGCGCCGAAGGCGCCGAGGACGGCGGGCCGCCAGTCCGGGTGGTCGGCCATGACGAGCAGGCGGAGCGCGGCGGCGAGGAGGCGCCCCTCGGACGTGCGCAGGCCGTGGAGCCAGTGCCGCCGGTCGGTGAGAGCGGTCTCCGGCGGCGCCTTCGCGTACTCCGCGAGTACGGCGACGGCGGCGGGGACGGCCTGCCCGACCTCCACGAGCAGCGCGGCCGCCGCCGCACGCACCTCGATGTCGGGATGGGAGACGGCCTCGGCGAGCACGTCCCCGAACCCCGTCCGGGCGGACCGGAAGAACAGGCAGCGCCACCGCATTCCGCCGACGACCCGCGAGGCGTTCTCCCCCGGCTCGTCCCGCAGGAAGGCGCCGGCCAGCTCGACGGCGTCCTCCAGGGGAGCGGAGGAGATGATCTCGCTGAGCGAGCCGTCCGACCACGGGCTGTCGCGGAACGGGTCGTACTTCGCCCAGCACTCCCGGACGGCGGCCACGGCGGCCGGGCCGAACGACTCGCCGTACACCGCCAGCGACCAGGCGGCGGCGGCCCGCGTGAGGACGGGACGTCCCGCCGCGAGCTCGTCCGCCAGCCACGGCGCCGCCTCCTTCGGGTGCAGCGCCCCGGCGGCCAGCAGCAGCTCGGCCGCGGCCTCGTCGTCGCCTTCGGCGTCCCGCATCTCCCGCAGCCGCGCGAGGGGCACGCCGTCGGCGGGGAGCTGCCCCACCGTGTAGGACGCCATCCGCCGCACCCGGACGTCGGGGTCGGCGTGCAGCTTCAGCAGCCGCCGCGCGCCCGCGCGCAGCGCCGCCCGGATCTCCTCCACCAGCTCGGGTGCGGCGCCGGTGCTCTCGGCGATGACGGCGAGCTGCCACAGCAGCTCCGGGCGCCGCCGCGTCCGCCGCGCGGCGGCCAGCTCGATCAGGACGGGCACCGCCGCCGCCGTGGCGGGGTACGGGGTGCCCTGGTGGGCGAGGCGGGCGGCCAGCTCGCCCAGCGCCTCCCGCGCGGCGCCGTCGTCGCGTCCGACGGCGGTGCGCAGCAGCCGCGGCACGTCGTCCGCCGGGCCGCACGCGTGCCGGAGGGAGGCCCAGTCGACCGCCCCGGCGCCGCCCGTACGCCGAAAGATCATGACCCGCGACCCTAGCGGGGGCGGCGGGCCTACGCGGCGGGGTTCGGGCGGTCGGCCGCGGCGTCGGCGGCGTCGGCCGCCTCGACCTCCTCGCGGGAGATGCCGAGGAGGAAGACGATCGTGTCGAGGTAGGGGACGTTGACGGCGGTGTCGGCGGCCTCGCGGACGACCGGCTTGGCGTTGTAGGCGATGCCGAGGCCCGCGGCCTGGAGCATGTCGAGGTCGTTGGCGCCGTCGCCGATCGCGACCGTCTGGCTGATCGGGATGCCGGCCTCGCGGGCGAAGCGCTCCAGCGCGGTGGCCTTGCCGGCGCGGTCGATGACGCGGCCGGTGACGCGGCCGGTGAGCTTGCCGTCGACGATCTCCAGCGTGTTCGCGGCGGAGTAGTCGATGCCGAGGTCGTCGACGAGGGCGTCGGTGACCTGGGTGAAGCCGCCGGAGACGATCGCGAACTTGTAGTCGAGGCGCTTCAGCGTGCGGACCATGGTGCGGGCGCCGGCGGCGAGCCGCAGCTTCTCGCGGACGTCGTCGATGGCGGCGGCGTCGAGCCCGGCGAGCAGCGCGACGCGCTCGCGGAGGGAGCCCTCGAAGTCGAGCTCGCCGCGCATCGCGGCCTCGGTGACCTTGGCGACCTCGTCGAGGCAGCCGGCGTGCTCGGCGAGCAGCTCGATGACCTCGCCCTGGATGAGGGTGGAGTCGACGTCCATGACGATCAGCCGCTTGGCGCGCCGGCTCAGCCCGCTCTGCTGGACGGCGACGTCGACCTGCTGCTCGGCGGCCTCGGCGGTGAGGGCGGCGCGGAGCGCGTCCGGGTCGGCGCCGGAGACGTCCATCTCGATGCAGGTGACGGGGGTCTGCGCGAGCCGCTCGATGCGGTCGATGTTGGCGCCGTGCGCGGAGATCCGCCCGGAGATCCCGGCCATGGCGGCGGGCTTCAGCGGGGCGCCGAGGACGGTGACGTGCAGCCGCCCGGTGCGCTTCGGCATCCGCCGGTTGCGGCCCGTGGAGAGCTCGATCTCCATGTCGAGGTCGTTCGCGACGTGCTCGGCGGCGTTCCAGACGCGGCCGATGTCGGCGCCCTCGCTGTAGGCGAGCAGGACCCCGAGGACGAGCCGGCCGCGGATGACGACCTGCTCCACGTCGGCGACCGTGAGCGGGAAGTCGGCGAGCGTCCGGAACAGGCGCGAGGTCACGCCGGGGCGGTCGCGTCCGGTGAGTGTGATGAGGAGCGTGCGCTGTGCTGACCCGTCCATAACTGTTTTCACGGTACCGGCCCTGACGTGGGGGGCGTGCGGCAGGTCCGGCATGCGAGACGGCTACATGATCAGGTTGAGGTCGCCGAACTCGTGCCACAGGTACCGCTCGGCCAGGGCCGCCGCGTAGGTGGCGGCCAGCAGGTCGCGGCCCGCGATGGCGGTGAGCATCCGCAGGTGGGACGACGCGGGCTCGTGCAGGCCGGTGAGGAGGCCGTCCACGGCTCGGACGCCGCCCTCCGGCGTCACGAGGTGCTCGGTCCACCCGGAGGACGGGCGGACGCGTCCCGAGGCGTCCACGGCCGTCTCCAGGGCGCGGACGGCGGTCGTGCCGACGGCGATCACCCGCCGGCCCCGGGCGCGGACGTGCTCGACCAGCGCCGCGGTCGGCTCCGGGACGCGGTAGCGCTCGGCGTACGGCGGCTCGTGCGCCTCGGGGGACGCGACGCCGGTGTGCAGCGTGATCGGGGCGATCAGGACGCCGCGCGAGACCAGCTCCGTCACCAGTTCCGGCGTGAACGGGCGGCCCGCGCTCGGCATCTCGGCGCTGCCGGTCGTCCTGTCGTGGGCGAACGCGGTCTGGTAGGCGGCGGCCGGCCAGTCGCGGCGGACGTACCCGTACCTGATCGGCGTCCCGTGGCGCCGCAGGTAGGGCACGACGTCGGTGCTGAGCCGCGCCCGCCACAGCCGGCGGGTGTGCCGCTCGACGAGGGTGAGGGTGGCGCCGCCGGGCAGCGGGATCCACTCGCCGGGGCAGCCGCCGGCGTAGGGGCGGCTGGCCTTCCCGGCGAGGCGGCGCAGCTCGACGAGCCACAGCCGGTCGTCGCCGCCGGGCACCGGGGTGGAGAAGTGCACGCTGATCCGGTCGAGCCGGACGGCGGCGGGCAGCGTCGCCGAGGTGTTCACGACGAGCAGGTCGCCGGGGTCGAGCAGCGCCGGCAGGTCGCGGAACGCGTGGTGGGAGACCGCGCCGGACGCGCGCCGCGACACCAGGAGGCGGACGCCGTCCCGGGTCCGGCCGCGCGCCTCCGGCGGCTCGTGGGCTTCGAGGGCGGGCGGCAGGGTGAAGTCGACGGTCATTTCGAGACCTCCAGCCGGAGAGCGGCGACGACCCCGAGGAGGGCGATCGCGGCGAACAGCACGCCGGCGACGGCGAGCCCGGTGCCGAGCCGGTCGACGCCGAAGCCGGTGACGAGCGCGCCCGCGGCGCCGACCACGAGGGAGGAGCCGAGGGTGTCGCTGATCTGGAGCGCGGACGAGTTGACGCCCTGCTCGTCCTCCGGGGACAGGGCGAGGAGCAGGACGGACAGGCTGCCGATCGCGAAGCCCATCCCGGCGCCGCCGACGATCCACGCGGGGGCGGCGAGCCAGCCGGACAGCTGCAGCGCGACGGCGGCGAGGACGATCCCGGCGGTGACGAGCACGGCGCCGAGGAGTGCGTAGAACTCGCGGGGGCGCCGGGAGCGGCCCTGGATCTGCGCCGCGGCCGACCAGCCGAGCGCGCCGACCGTGAGGACGATGCCCGCCTGCGTCGGGCTGAAGTGGTGCAGCTTCGTCAGCGCCAGCGGGATGAACACGTCGGTGCCGACGAACGCGCCCGACAGCAGGCCCCGGACGAGGACGACGCTGGGCAGCCCGCGGCGCAGCCGGAGCGTCCCGGCGGGCAGCAGCCGGGGGAGGCCGTACGCGAGCCCGGCGAGGCCCGCCACGGCGGCGGGGAGCATCGCCCAGCCCGCGCCGTCGAGGCCGTAGAGGAGGACGCCGGCGCCGCCCGCGACGGCCACGGCGGCGACGTACCGCGCCTTGCCGGCCCCGGCGCCGGCCCCAGCGGCGGCGTCCACCGGCTTGACGCGGCGGATCACGGGCACCAGCAGCAGCGCGGGCGGGATCACCAGCGGGATCAGCCCGAGGAACACCCACCGCCAGCCGGCGTGCTCGGCCACCGCGCCGCCGACCGCCGGGCCGATCAGCGACGGCAGCACCCACGCCGCCGACAGCGCCGCGAACACCCGCGGCCGCAGCGCCTCCGGGTACACGCGGGCGATCACGACGTAGATCGCGACGAGCGAGACGCCGGTGCCGAGGCCCTGCACCGCGCGGCCGGCGACGAAGACGCCCATGGCCGGCGCCGCGCCCGCGACCACGAGCCCGACGACGAACGTGCTCAGCCCGATCATGAGCGGCCGCGCCGGGCCGGACCGGTCCACCCAGCCGCCCGCCAGGACCGTGGACAGCAGGCTGCTGATCAGCGTCGCGCTGAACCCCCACGCGTACAGCGCCAGGCCGTCCAGGTCGGACGCGACCACCGGCATGACGGTGCCGACGGCCATGCTCTCGAACGCCAGCAGCGTGACGACCAGCACGATCCCGAACGTCGGACCACGAAAACCTGCAGAAAGGACACTTCGCCCCGAATCAACCACGCGATCATGGTCCAGGACGGCCGTCATCGCCCGCTCACCAGGTCGGAGGCGCGGTACCTGCCGCTCGGGCGGCGGTCGGCGATCAGCCGGTGCAGGGCGGCGGCGGCCTCGGCGGGCGGGGGCGCGGCGTCCGCGTCCTCGCCGGCCGCGCGCAGCATGTCCGTGTTCATCTCGCCGGGGTCCGCCCACCACACGGCCACGTCGGGCTCCTCGGCCGCGAGGACGTTCGACAGCTGCTCCAGCGCCGCTTTGGACGTCCCGTAGCCGCCCCATGTCTCGTAGCCCTCCACGGCCGCGTCCGACGTGATGTTGAGGATCGCGCCGCGCCGCCCCCGCAGGCTCGGCAGGACCTCCTGGATCAGGGCGAGCGGCGCCAGCACGTTCGTCGCGAGCGTGTCCGCGAGGTCGGCCACCGGCAGCGCGTCCAGCCGGGGCATCGGCGTGGGCCCGAGGGTGCTCGCGTTGTTGACGAGCAGGTCGAGCCCGCCGGACACGGCCTGGACGAGGGCGGCCCGGTGCGCGGGGTCGGCGACGTCCCCGGCGATGCCGGTCGCGCCCGTCTCCGCGGCGGCGGCCGCCAGGACGACGGGGTCGCGGCCGTCGATGACGAGCGTCCAGCCGTCCCGCGCCAGCTCGGCGGCGAGCGCCCGCCCGAGGCCCCGGGAGCCTCCTGTGATCAGTGCCGTCTTCATGTCACCGACGCTAGGAATCCGGGGCGTCCGGCGGCATCGGCCGCCGGTTCCCCGGCGGCTCGTCTGATGGTCGTAGGACCCGGGTCCCGCTCCGGCGGCGGGGATACTCGTCCAGGCTGATTCGGGAAGACCCGCCCAGAGAGTACGGTCTTCAGCAGTGAGCACCGCGGGGAGCTCATCCGGGCCGCTCGCGAGGGGCGGCCCGGGAGGACGAGAGGCCGGGATGCAGACCGACGACGGGTGCCGCGGCGACCAGGGCGCGACCCTGCACGCCGTCAGCTCCGCCGTGCTCGCGGTGACCCGGCACCTGTCCGTGCACGAGGTGCTGCAGGTCATCGTGCGGGCGGCGGCGCAGCTGCTGGACGCCCGCTACGCGGCGCTCGGCGTGCCCGACGACGAGGGGTCGTTCGCCGAGTTCGTCGTCGAGGGCGTGTCGGAGGAGGAGTGGGAGCGGATCGGCCCGCTGCCCCGCCAGCACGGCATGCTCGCCGCGATGCTGAAGGGCGACGTGCCGAAGCGGCTCGGCGACATCCGCCGGGAGCCGGAGTTCGAGGGCTGGCCGGTCGCGCACCCCGTCCTGAAGGACTTCCTGGGCGTGCCGATACGCGACGGCGAGGACGTGCTCGGCATCGTCTTCCTGGCCAACAAGCGCACCCCCGGCGGCTTCACCGAGGGCGACGAGGAACTCCTCACCCTGTTCGCCGCGCACGCCGCGATCGCGATGGCGAACGCCCGCCTCTACGAGCACAACCGCGAGCTGACCGTCGTCGCGGAGCGCAACCGGCTGGCCCGCGAGCTGCACGACGCCGTCGCGCAGAAGCTGTTCTCGCTGCGGCTGACGGCGCGCACCGCGTCCGCGCTGGCCGAGCGCGACCCGGCGCGGACCGTCCAGGAGCTCGCGCAGGTCGAGCGGCTCGCCGCCGCGGCCCTCGCCGAGCTGCGCGCCGTGATCTTCGAGCTGCGCCCCGCCGACCTCGCGGACGGCCTGGTCGCGTCGCTGCGCAAGCACGTCGAGGTCCTCGACCGGGCGCACGAGGCCGAGGTGCGCTTCTCCGCCGACGAGGCCGTCGTCCTGCCGGAGGAGCACGAGGCCGTCGCGTTCAGGGTCACCCAGGAGGCGCTCTACAACGCGCTGCGACACGCCCGCGCGAGCACTGTGGAGGTACGGCTCGCCACGGCGGACGGCCAGGCCGTGCTGGAGGTCGCCGACGACGGGACCGGTTTCGACGCGTCCGACACCGAGCCCCAGGGCGGGCTGGGGCTCGCCTCCATGCGCGCCAGGGCGCACTCCATCGGCGGTGAGCTCACGATCGACGCTGTGCCCGGCCGGGGCACGACCGTCCGGCTGGAGGTGGCGCTGTGATGGCGGAGCCGGGTGTCATCAAGGTGCTCATCGCCGACGACCATCCGGTCGTCCGGCAGGGGCTGCGCACGTTCCTCGGCATCCAGGACGACATCGAGGTCGTCGGCGAGGCCGAGGACGGCGCGTCGGCCGTGACACTGGCCGAATCGCTGGAGCCCGATATCGTGCTCATGGACCTCAAGATGCCGGGCGCCGACGGTCTGGCCGCGCTGACGGAGCTGCGGGCTCGTGGGGTGACGGCACGGGTCCTGGTCCTCACCAGCGTCACGGAGCGGGGCCAGGTGCTGCCGGCCGTGCAGGCGGGTGCGGCCGGGTACCTGTACAAGGACGTCGATCCGCAGGCGCTCGTCCAGGCGATCCGGGCGGTCAACGACGGGCACGTCCTGTTCGCGCCGGACGCGGCCGAGGCGATGCTGCGGGACGGGACGGCGGAGCGGGACGACGACCGCGGCATGGCCGCGCTGACCGAACGGGAACGGGAGGTGCTCGTGCACATCGCGCGGGGCAGGTCCAACCGGGAGATCGCGCGCGCGCTCGTGGTGTCCGAGAAGACGGTCAAGACGCACGTCAGTAATCTGCTCATGAAACTGGGAGTCCAGGATCGGACGCAGGCGGCGCTGTACGCGGTCCGGCACGGTGTCGGATCGTCCGGCTCCGCCGGGGAAACCGGGGAATCCACTGTCCGCTACTGATACAACTCCTCTGACAGGATCGTCATCGAAATTGGTATGAACGTAGCAATCAGGTACGCAGCAGGCAGCGACATCGGGTGCAACCGCGAGAACAACGAGGACTCGGGGTACGCCGGTGCGTGGTTGATCGCGGTCGCGGACGGCATGGGCGGGTATGCGGGCGGCGAGGTCGCGAGCTCGACCGTCATCGGCTCACTGCGCTCGCTGGACACCGCTGCCCCCAAGGACGATCTTGTTGACATGCTGGGCCGCGCGGTGGCCGAGGCCAACGAGAAGCTCCGCATCGTCCGCGAGGAACGTCCCGACCTCAGCCGGATGGGCACCACGCTCACCGCGATGCTCTGGTCCGGGGAGTCCGTGGCACTGGCGCACGTCGGCGACTCGCGCGGCTATCTGCTCCGCGACGGCGAGCTGTTCCAGATGACCCAGGACCACACGATGGACGAGCTGCTGAAGGCGGAGGCGGAGCAGGCCGGCCAGCAGGCCGACCCCGCCGAGACGTCGCGGCTCTCCCACGTGCTGTACCGGGTGCTGGACGGCCGGGAGGACCGCGAGCCCGACCTGCGCCTGCGCGAGGCCCGGCTCGGCGACCGGTACCTGCTGTGCTCGGACGGCCTGAGCGGCCCGGTCGACGCGCAGGCGATCTACGAGGTCGTGTCGGCGGAGGCCGATCCGCAGCGCGCCGTCGACCGGCTGATCGAGCTGGCCCGCGACAACGGCGGCCCCGACAACATCACCGCCGTCATCGCCGACGTCGTCGAGGCCGAGCACCTGCCCGCCCCCGGCGGTCCGCTTGTGGTCGGCGCCGCCGCGCAGAGCTGACGCCCCCGGGGCCTCGCGTCGCACCGGGGCCCTCACCGCACGGCGGGTTCTCACCGCACGGCGGGTTCTCACCGCACGTCGGGTTCTCACCGCACGTCGGGTCCTCCTCGTACGTGGCACGGTGATCTCGGTACGAGGCATCGTGATCTCGGCCGGCGCGTTCCGCACGCGTTCCTCTCGCGCCCCTGCTTTCCCCCACGCGTGCGCCGCCGACGATTCATGAAACTCTTAGCAAGAAAGAGTGCCCACGTACCTGCCCATTTGTCTTACTCTTACCCCTGGGGTGGAGTCGCCGTGCACTCCGTAACGGTCCTGTCGCGGATCGTTGCCCGCACTTGACCTGCCTCCGGGTGCACCCGATATACGGGTGCACTCACCTGTATGTCATCGAGGCGGAGGATTCGTTGGGGGGAGCGCCCGGGGCGGCGGCCACCGGTGCACCGCAAGGTGCGCTCGGCGGGATCGTCAGCCGGACCCTCACCGCAGCGCGGCACGGCCCCCTGGGGACGGCGCTGCGCGTTGCGGCGATGGCCGTCGCGGCCATCGGCGCGTCATGGATCCACCGCGTCAACGACCCCGGCGTGCTCTGTCCCCTACGGGCGCTCACCGGAATCCCGTGTCCCATGTGCGGGGGCACGACCGTGTTCATCGAGCTCGGCTCGGGCCGTCCGGTCCAGGCCGTCCTCGCGAACCCGGTCGCCCTGACCGGCGCGATCGCCGTCGCCGCCGCACCGCTGGGCCTGGGACGACGGTGGTGGGCACTCCAGCCGAAGACCCGTGCCTGGATGCTCGGCACCGCCCTCGTGGGGTCGGAGCTGTGGCAGCTCGTCCGGTTGGACGTCCTGCGGGTTTGAGCCGAAGTCGAACCTCGGCCAGACTTGCGGAGCCCACCGGGTCCGGCGGGCGTCACATAACCACAGGGTCAATCAAAAAGGAGCAAGTGTGGGTAACCCCTACGACCCGTACGGTCAGCAGCCGGGCTACGGGCAGCAACAGCCCGGGTACGGCCAGCAGCCCCCGGCCCAGCCCGGCTACGGCCAGCCCCCGGCGCAGCCCGGTTACGGCCAGCCGCCCGCGCAGCCGGGCTACGGCCAGCCCCCGGCGCAGCCCGGATACGGCCAGCAGCCCCCCGCGCAGCCGGGCTACGGCCAGCAGCCTCCCGCCCAGCCGGGCTACCAGGAGGTCCACCACCACCACTACGGCTCGACCGGCCAACTGGCCGAATGGGGCTCGCGTGCCGGTGGCTACATCATCGACTACCTGATCTTCGCCGGTCCGGTCTTCGTCCTCTACCTGCTCAGCATGCTGCTGACCAGCTCCGGCAGCGGCGGCGCCGCAGTGCTCGGCCTGCTGTTCATGCTGGTCGGCATGGCGCTGTCCATCGCGGGCGGCCTGTGGATCTGCTACCAGGAGGGCACCACCGGCCAGTCCATCGGCAAGCGCCAGATGGGCATCCGCCTGGTGAGCGCGCAGACCGGCCAGCCCATCGGCTTCGGCATGGCGTTCGTCCGCAAGATCGCCCACATCGCCGACAGCTTCCTGTGCTACATCGGCTTCCTCTGGCCGCTGTGGGACGACCGCAAGCAGACCTTCGCCGACAAGATCTGCAACACGATCGTCGTTCGGGCCTGACATTGTGGGGGGGCGACCCCCCACACCCCCCGCGGCGGGGGTTGAGGGTGTCTTCCGCTCTGTGTGTGTGGGGGGGCGACCCCCCACACCCCCCGCGGCGCGGGTTGAGGGTGTCTTCCGCTCCGCTGGAGCTTCGCGGAAGACACC
>NZ_JBFARO010000034.1:0-75231 GCF_040677125.1 Actinomadura sp. NPDC049382 | reverse complement strand
CGGCGCGGCCGTCCGGTGACCGGCGCCCACGCCGCACGCTCCGGGCGGCCTGGCGCGGGGCCGCGCAGCGGCCTGAGCGCCGCCGCCCCTTGATCCCAAACAGCCCAATTCGGCAACGTACAGAACTAGTTCCACGCAAACATCTTTCGGTCTGCCAAGACTCATGTGCGGCAGTCCTCTTTGGCAAGTTCTCAGCTTCACGACCTACCCTCTGACTATCCTTGGGTCCATGGAGAGACGCCAGAGAGATCAGCTCACTGCGCTGGTTGATGAGGCCGACGAGCTTGAACGTTTGGCTCGCAACGTACAGACGGCACAGGGTAACGCTGAGGCGCTCGCACAATTGGAATTGAAGTATTTGCCATGGCACGCCCGCTGCCTTACATTCTTGCCAGATGATCTACTTGACAAGTTTCGCTTCGAATATGAAGGTAACTTTGCCCAGTGGCGAATAAAGCACTTCCTGCAGAAGGCCCTTGAGCGCAACAGTCTTTATAATGAGGAGACCGCAGCAGTCGGCGTCAGTCCATGGACGTATACGTTCAATGACACATTTCGTGGCCCCTTGCTGGACCAGAAGAGATTTCTTCTAACAGCCGCTGAGCGCTTTGGCGGTGACGTCGAGACACTTAACAGACTTGATCTCCTTGAAACGATATTTCGACGTCTCCCGTTCGCTATTGCCGTCCTGCGTAGGGAGGTAAATAGACAGCCTGGACTGCCAATGAAGAATGAATATGACTTGCAACGCCTAGTGCATGCTGTACTGAGTCTGCATTTCCTTGACGTTGAGCCTGAAGATTCAAGTCCCACTGCTGCCGGTTCAGCGCCGAGAATCGACTTCGTATTGGGCGATGAGCGCATCGCGTTTGAGACAAAGATGACCCGAGAAAGTCTCACCACAAGGAAGTTGGGTGACGAACTGGCAGCGGATATCATCCGCTACAAGAGGCATCCAGACGCCAGTGCATTCTTCGGTCTTATATATGACCCTGATCGGCGGATCGGGAACGCCGCCGGTTTTGAACGCAGCCTAAATTCCGATACGGACGACTTTCCAGTGCGCGTTATTATAGTTCAAGGATAGGGACTTGACTCATTGGATGCCTGATCGCGAGACCAGCGTTATTTGGCTGGATGGGCAGCGTCGCCAAGGGGCAGTAGGTTTAGGGCTAGAGCCGGTGTCATCGCGACGGTGGCGGTTGAGGTAAAAGTGTGGCCGGTGCCGTCTTGGTCGGTTACCTTGGCTCCGGCTTCGCGGGCGATGATGACGCCAGCGGCGGTGTCCCATGGCTTGTTGGAGAGTGTGATGCTGGCGTCCAGTTTACCTTCGGCCACCCAGGCGAGGTCGATGGCTGCTGAGCCGAGCATGCGGACACGTTGGACGTTGGCGGCTAGGCGTTCGGTTAGGGCGATGCGTTGGCGGTTCTTGGCCTCGGCTCCCTCGCCTACGGCGTAGTCGCCTATGGCGACGATGGCGTCTTTGAGGTCGGTGGTCATGCTTGCTTGGATGCGACGGTCTCCGAGGTAGGCGCCGGCGTGCTGGGCTGCGTGGTAGCGGGTGCCCAGGAACGGTAGGTCGATGACGCCGACGACCGGGCGGCCTCGTTGGATGAGGCCGATGGAGATACCGCAGAGCGGGATGCTGCGAACGAAGTTGGCGGTGCCGTCTACTGGGTCGATGGCCCAGAGGAGTTCGCCGGTGGTGTCGCCTGTGATGCCTTCTTCTTCGCCGAGTACAGGGATGTCGGGGGTTCGCTCTTTGAGGTAGTCGCGGACGGCGCGCTCTACGGCGTAGTCGACTTCGCTGGCCATGTCGCGGTCGCCCTTGGCGGTGAGCAGGCCGGGGACGCGCGTGCGCACTAGGTCGCTGGCGATCTCTGCTGCCTTGAGGGCGGCGGGTAGTAGGGCGGCTGGTGCGTCGGTCATACGGTGCGGCCTCGTTCCCATAGCGCGTTGAAGATCTCTTCGAACGTCCCGTACAAGCCTGCCCCGGTCGGGTTGCGTTCGGCGAGGAAGGTGGGCGAGTCGACCCCGCGGGCGTTCGGTAGGTAGGGCTGCATCACGCAGAGCTGGTTGTTGAGGAGTGTGATGTTGAACCGGATCGTCTCGTCGTAGACGGCGACGGACAGCCGGTCTTGGGCCTCGGGCGATAGGCGTTTGCGTAGGCGCGTCAGGACTTCGATGTTCAGGCGCGTGAGGGTGGTGAGGTGGTTGTCCGTGTAGCCCTCTTCCTGTTCGCGGGCTCGGATGGCCTCGCCCTCGGGGTCCAAGAACAGGGCTTGCAGGGTGGTGCCGTCCTCGATGAGCCGGTAAAGACGTTGGTCGGGGTACTGCTGGCAGAGCATGTTGAGGGAAAGGCCGGCGGCTCGGATGCTGCTCGCTCCGTCGAGTAGGGCGTGTGGCGGGTGTGCGTAAGAGGACTCGGCGCGGGTGGCGAAGACGGCGGTGACGTCGGCGTAGGGGTTCGGGCCTACCCGGTCGGCGGTTGACTCAAGGTCGGCCCGCTCGTCGCTGGGCGCGTAGGCGGCGGGCTCGTCCGCCAGGACGTGGGGCGGGCAGGGGGCGAACAGCTCGTCGGCCGTCCACTCGGGGAACATCGCCTCTAAGACCCGGCAGTGATCTGTGTAGGGCAGGCGTTTGAGTTCGCCGGACGTCCAGCGGTGGAGCTGGGCGCGGCTCGGCGCGGTGCCGGTGAGTTCGGGCGAGATCTTCTTGGCGGCCTCGTTGTAGGCGGCCTGGAACATGCCGTACCGCTGTAGGCGGCGCTGACGGATCACGACTTGCAACAGGATCGGTTGGGGAGACACCGGCCGTCCTCTCTGCTGGGCGTTTCTCAGGCTAGACGCGTCGTGAGATCGAAGACGAGACAAAGTCGAGACGGTTGCAAGACGTTGACGGGCGAGACGAGATGATCACGGCGTCGTGACGCAACGTGACTTGTTGGCACGGTGTGGTCATGGCGAGCGATTGCACCTCTTGCAGGGGACGCGGGGTCAAGCGGCGTGTGGCGCGGCGGACGTTGACGCCGAGGCACGTGGCGGGCGTTTCGGCTGACAGTCGTCAGGACTCTTGCCCTGACTGCCTGGGGACGGGTCGCGAGTCCGAGCGGCAGGCCGGTGCGGAGTCGTGAACGCGCGGGACGTCGAGTTGCGGCTTCTGGCTGATCTGCGAACCTGCCTTCTCGGTCTGGGCCTGGCCGTTCGGCTGGATGAGGGAATGCCGGGGCTGCTGGTGAGTACCGGGAATCCGGGGCTGTTCGTATGGGTGTTCGTCGGGGCCTCCGGCCGTACGTTCACCTGGCGGCGCGACGACAGCAAGCACCCGGTCGACGATGTGCCGGGCGCGGCGGGCAAGGTCGCTCGCTTCGTCGCCGCGCAAGCTGGACAGCTCAACGGGTCGGCGAACGACCACTTCGACTAGCGCTGTAGGGCTGGCCTCATGGGCTGGCCCTAGCGCATTGAACGGCAGAGCCGGCGGCGCGGCGAGGACGGTCCGTCGCGTGATCGCCCCCCAGTTCCCCCATTGATCACGTGTGTGGGAGGGACGGGCCGGGGCCCCGCGCCTCCGGCTCTGCTTCCAACGAAAGCGAGAACAGGTGATGGGTCCTTCTCTCTCCCGCGACGCTGAACTTCGGGTGCTGGGTGATCTGTGCCGGGCTCTGGTCAGGCGCGGCCTGTACGTCCAGTTGCGCGACGCCATCCCCGGTCTGACGGTCACCCTGCCGGGCGGGACGTCCCTCGACGTCATCGGCTACGTGACGGTGAACCGGCGCAAGGGTGAGGTGTCCTGGTGGCGAGTCGACAACGTGCACCCGGTCATGGACCTGGACGGCGCGGCCGAACGGATCACCGCGTTCATGAACGAGCCGACCGCCCCGAACCTGCCGAGGTTGCGGCCATGACGCCGTGGACCAGGGGCGCGCCGGACGATGTCACGGCGGCAATCATCACCCTGCAACGCAGGTTCCCGGCCTCGTCGGTCTGGTTTGGGCACCACACGTTTCGCTGGTGGGCCATGATGCCGCGGGCGGGGCGCTGGGTGCTCCTTGAAGCGGCGACGCCGATGGAGTTGGCGGGTCGGATGGCAGAGGCGCGCGGGTCCGCTGTGCCCAGCGGAGTAACCGGGCCTGCTGGTGTCCGGTAGTCGTGACAGCCGGGACGGGTTGGGCGTATATTAACGCTGACCTGGTAAGACAACCTGTCGGATGATGGACGGTCGACGTGAGCCTTGAGTCCGTGCCCCCCAAGTACGCCCAGCTCGTCACGGAGCTTCAACGGCGCATCGAGTCCGGCCGGTACCCGCCCGGCTCGGCGATGCCCAGCGAACACCAGCTCATCGAAGAGTTCAGCGTGAGTCGGCCGACCGTGGTAGCGGCCCTGCGGGTACTCCGTGATCAAGGCTGGATCGACTCCCGGCAGGGCAAGGGCCGGTTCGTCCGGGGTCGTCCTGCCCTGGCCTCGCTGGAGAGCGCGCGGGCGGGACAGATTCGGTTGGCTGGCTCGGAAGCGGCCATACCCGGCGAGGTCCTGGCCGCTGGGGTGGTCGACGCGCCGAACCGTGTCCGCTCCCTCCTCGACCTCGGCTCGTCCGGCCGCGCGTTCCTCCGCCGGCGGCTGCTGACGGCTGACGGTGGGCCGTCTGAACTCCTCTCCCTGTGGCTGCCCCTGAGCCTTTCAGAGGGGACGGACCTGACCAGCGACGAACCGCTGAAACAGGGTGTGCGGGAGCATCTGGAGTCGCGCAAGGGCGTGAAGTTCGATCACGTGATTGAGCACATCGTCGCGAGGATGCCGACCGGCGAGGAGGCGGAGGCGTTGTCGATGCGCGCGGGGACGCCTGTCCTCGTCGTGTACGCGACTGCTCGGGACGCTGCCGGTCGTCCGCTCATGGTGATCGACACCGTGTTGCCCGCTGACCTGCATGAGCTGGAAGACGCCTACCCGCTGGCGTGACCGTATCCGGCCACACGCCGGTTAGTTACTTGATAGACCAAGCTGGGTACACCTACGATCGCACTTGATAGGTCAACTGACAGACAGTTGACCGGATGGGAAGTGATCGTCATGGCGGTGCAGGGTCCGTTCAAGGTCGCGTTCGGGGACGTGTTCCCGTTCGGGGCGTTCGTCAAGGGCGGGGTGGAGCCGGTGCGGGACTTCGACCGGTCGACCCGCGAGAACTTCGTGCAGGCGCGGGACAAGGACACCGGGGAACTGGTGTGGGCGGTGGAGGTGCTGGACGCCGACCCCGAGTCCAAGGGCACGTTCAAGGTCAAGCTCATGGCGCCGGTTCAGCCGTTGGTGCCGGAGGCTCCGGCGGGGTTCCCGTTCGTGCCGGTGGAGTTCGACGGGCTGACGGTGACGCCCTACGTCAACTCCGGTACCGGTCGGCTGGCCTACTCCCTCAAGGCGTCGGCGGTGCGTCCAGCCAACTTCAAGGGCGGCGGCGCATCGCGCTCGGCGGGCAAGGACAACGCGGCGGGCAAGGAGGCCGCGTGATGGCGGGCGGGCGCATGTCGGCGCTGTCGCTGCCGATCGACGGCGCGGCCTCCACCGAGTTCCGGGCGTTCCGCGCGCGTACGCCGCTGTTCACCGTCTCGGCGGGCCGGGTGCTGGTCACCCTCACCCTTCCCGAGCGGCTGAACGCCGGGGACGTGGAGTTCGCGCGGCGGCTGGCCGAGCAGGCGGCGGCTTACGCGGTGGAGGTGGAGCGGCTGTACCGCTCCGGTCGTCGTCCCTCGTCCTCGTCGGGCCGGTCGTCGGGGAAGGGGGCGGCTGCGTGATGGACGCCTACAGCTACACCACCGTCACGGTGGAGCCGGACGGGACCGCGACGGTCCACGTGTCCATGCGTCCTGACGAGCAGGTGCGGGTGTGGTGCACGCCGGGCCGTGACCGCGCACAGATCTCGCTGGCGCACGCACGCGCCGACGTGGTCATCACCCCGACGAACCCGACCGCGCCGACCGCTGGTGACGTCCGGGTCGCGCGTCGGCTCGCCGAGTCGTTCGCGACCTTCGCGGCCGAGGTGGAGCGGCTCCACGCCCAGAACCACGCGGCCGAATCGGCCGAGGACTCGGCGGCCTGAAAGCGGGTGGGGCGGCTGGAGCTGGTACCTCCGGCCGCCCCGCTTCTCTCGCTCTCCCACAGCTTTGAAAGAGAAGAGGTGTCCAGGTTATGGCCTGGGAGTTCCGCAAGCTCGGTCCCGGTGAGAACGTCGCCGTTGAAGCGCAGCGTGACCCGTTCGCCGCCCCGAAGTGGGCGCCTCCGGTATGGCACATGCCTGAGGGCCTGGTGCTCATCGTCAACGTCGCCCGCGCGCTCGCCCGGACGGCCGTGTTCCTCGTCCGCAACATCGTCCCCGTGTCCATCGCGGCCGGTCTGGGCTGGCTCGGCTACCGCTTCGGCTGGCTGGCCCCCGTCCTCGTCCTGGCCCTCGTCGCCGTAGCGCTGGGCGTGTGGGCGGGGGTGGACCGTCCGTCCTTCGTCCGCTGGATCGCCCGTCCCGTCCGTGCCCGCTGGCGACTCGTCGCGGTGTACCGGCGGGACTGGCAACCCGTCCTGGTCACCGCTGGCCTGACCAAGGTCCACAAGGGGCGGGAGTACCTGCCCTCCCTGGTCCGGGTCCGCTGCGGCCCGACCTCGGATCGGGTGCTCGTCCGCATGTTGAAGGGGCAGGCTCCGGACGCGTGGGAACGGGTCGCGGTCAACCTCGCGCACGGCTTCGGCGCAACCCTGGTCCGCGTCCGGGACGGGGACCGTCCGGGCCGCATCTGGCTCGAATTCGTCCGCAAAGATGCCCTCGCCGTCCCCATCCCCGCGCTACCCGTCCCGGACGGGGCCGACGTCGACCTGTCCGCGCTCCCGGTCGGGCGGTGTGAGGACGGTTCACCGTGGCGGCTGCGGCTCCTCGGGACGCACGTGTTGATCGCGGGGGCGACGGGGGCCGGCAAGGGCTCGGTCATCTGGTCCACCGTCCGCGCACTCCTCCCGCTCATGCTCGCCGGACTGGTGGAGGTCTGGGCCGTCGACCCCAAACGCATGGAACTGAGCTTTGGGCGTGCGCTGTTCGAGCGGTACGGACGCTACAGCGACGACCCCAAAGGCGGCATGGTCGACCTGCTGGAGGCCGCGGCTGCCGACATGAACGCACGCGCCGAACAGTTCGCCGGTGTCACCCGGTCGTTCACGCCCTCGCATGAGCACCCGTTCCGGGTCATCGTGGTCGATGAGCTGGCGTTCCTGACCGCCTACTGCCCCGAACGCGACCTACGCAAGCGGGCCGAGTCGGCGCTTGCCGTGCTCACCAGTCAGGGCCGTTCGGTGGGGTACTGCGTGATCGGGGCGCAGCAGGACGCGCGCAAAGAGGTCAACAACCTGCGCAACCTGTTCCCCGACCGCATCGCCCTGCGCCTCGATGAAGACGAACAAGTCGACATGGTGCTCGGCGACGGAGCCCGCGACCGTGGCGCCCTGGCCGACCAGATCTCATCCATCCCGCAGATCGGCGCGGGCGTCGGCTTCGTCCGGCTGGAAGCCTCCCCTGACCCGGTGCGGGTCCGGGCGGCCTACGTCTCCGACGACGACATCCGCGACATGGTCGCCTACGGGGTGCCCGACCTCGACACCTGGGGGGCTGCATGACGACATCGGCTCCCGGCGTCACCCAACCCACCCTCGACGCTCCCGAGGTCGCCCCGTCCGCTCCGGCCGAACCCGACCCGGAATCGGTCGTCAAGACGCTGGCTCCGCTGGCGCGGGGCGTGTTGGAAGCGGTCGCGGTTGAACACGGCGTCTGCATCCGCCCCATCCCCATGCGGCGCGTCGACCTGCACACGGGCGCGGCCGAAATGGTCTACGTCCCGTGCGGTCACACACTGGCCTCGGTCTGCCCCTCGTGCGCCGAACGCAAGCGCAAACTCCGCGCCGTCCAGTGCCGTCAAGGCTGGCACCTGACCGAAGAACCCGTCATCACCCGCGCTGACCCCGACGCCGAACAACGCGCGTGGATGGAACTGCGGGCACACGCTACGGCGGCCCGTGACCGCGCGGCCCTCGACGGAACGGCGGACGGGGAAGACACCTCGTTCTGGGACGCGGTCATTCGCGACCTCGACAACGAGCTAGAACGCACCGGGGTCCGCGGCTCCCTCAAAACCGGTGACCAGAGCAAGGGCCGGCGGACTCGGTCGACTCGACGGCGGCAGGATGCGCCCGACCTTCCTCGTCGTCCCGTCGACTCCCGCACGGTCGGCAAGGTCTTCCGAGGTCCGGACGGCAAGACCTTCCGGCCCTCGCTGTTCCTCACGCTGACACTCGACTCCTACGGGCGGGTCCGCTCGGACGGTACGCCGGTCGACCCCGAGTCCTACGACTACGCGCGGGCGGCGCGGGACGCGTTACACTTCTCCAAGCTGGTGGACCGGTTCGTGCAGAACCTGCGCCGGTTCGTCGGCTACGACGTGCAGTACTTCGCGGCCGTCGAACCGCAACGGCGGCTCGCCCCGCATCTGCACATGGCGATCCGTGGCACGATTTCACGGGCTGAGCTGCGGCAGGTGGTGGCGGCCACCTACCACCAAGTGTGGTGGCCTCCGACCGATCGCGTCGTCTTCGACGGCGAACACCTGCCCGTCTGGGATGACGTCGCGGGCGAGGACGGCGGCGGCTACCTCGACCCGGCAACCGGCGAAGTGCTCCCCACCTGGGATGAGGCGCTAGACGCCCTCGGCCAGGATGAGGACGCCGAACCCCTGCACGTGGTCAAGTTCGGGCGGCAGATCGACGCTCAAGGCGTCCTCGCCGACTCCGCCGACTCCCGGCGCTGCATCGGCTACCTGACCAAATACCTCGTCAAGGGCGTGGCCGAATGCCACAGCGCCGAGACTGCGGCGCAGCGTGAGCACGTCGACCGGATGGCCGAAGCGCTCCGCTACGAACCGTGCTCGCCGACGTGCGCGAACTGGCTGCGCTACGGCGTTCAGCCCAAGAACCCCCGCAAAGGCATGACGCCGGGCTACTGCAAGGGCAAAGCCCACCGCCGCGAACACCTCGGCTACGGCGGCCGCCGCGTCCTGGTCTCCCGCAAATGGTCCGGCAAGACCCTCGCCGACCACAAAGCCGACCGCAAAGCCTGGGTCCTCGCCCGCCTGGCTGAGGCTGGCGTCCCCGTGTCGAACCCGGCTGACCCGAACGCGGTCCACGTCTGGGAGAGAGCCGGCCCCGGTGACCCCGATGTGAAACCCGCCGAACAACGGCTCTTGCTGCTGATCAACGAGCGCATCCAACGGCGCCGCCAGCTCGACGCCGCGACCCACAACCCCACCCCAGAACTTTCGGCAACTGCGGAGGCAGCGTGACCAAGCGACTCGACAACCTCACGGCCGAACGGCTGCTGACCGTGGCGGAGGCGGCCGAGTACCTCAACACGTCACAGAGGTTCCCTCGTCGCCTCATCGCCGAACGACGCATCCGCTTCATCAAGCTCGGGCGCTTCGTCCGCATCCCCGAATCCGCGCTACGTGAGTTCATCGCGGCCGGTCTCGTCGAACCCATGACCGCATCCGACGTCTGGAGGGCGGCGTAATGGCCAACAAGAACGGGCGTCGTCGTTTCGGCAACATCCGCAAGCGCGAATCCGGCCGGTACCAGGTCCGGTATCCGGGGCCGGACGGACGCATGCGTACCGCGCCGAAGACCTTCGCGACCAAGACCGATGCCGACCGGTACCTGACGCTGATTGAAGCGCAGATTCTCAACGGTGACTGGACGGACCCTGAGCGCGCGAAGGTCAAGCTGGGTGACTACGCCGCGAAGTGGATCGAACAACGTCCGGGCCTCCGGCCTCGTACCGTCGAGTTGTACGTGAGGCTTCTGAGTAAGCACATCGCGCCTCGTCTCGGCGGCGTCCAGCTCGGCAACCTGAGTACGCCGATGATCCGGGATTGGCGCATGGCGCTTCTCAACGATGGCGTCTCAGCATCCGTGACGGCTAAGGCGTATCGGCTGCTTCGGGCGGTGCTGATGACGGCCTCCGAAGAGGACCGGATCATCCCGCGCAATCCGTGCCGTATCCGCGGTGCCGGTGACGAGCGTCCGGAGGAACGGCCGATTCTGAGCCTGTCTCAAGTCTTCGAACTGGCCGACCTGATCGGGCGGCGGCCGGTCGGCAATGTTCGCAAGCTGTCCGCGACTGAGTACCGGCTCCGCTACAAGCTGGTTGACGGTGAGATGCGGACGTTCCCGCAAAGCTTCCCGTCCAAGGATGCGGCAGAACGGGTCCTGTGGTCGATGGCCCTCGACAATCACGCGGCCGTGCGGCAGGACGACAGTTTCCGGGCGCTGATCCTCCTCGCCACCTTCGCGAGTCTGCGTTGGGGTGAGGCCGTGGCACTCCGGCGGCGGGATGTCGACATAGAGGCCGGCACGGTGACCGTGCGGCGGCAGTACCTCGAAATGGACACCGGTGCCCTGATCGTCGGTCCGACGAAATCGCGGGCGGGTGCTCGAACGGTCGTGCTTCCGGCGGCGATTGTTCCGGCAATCCGCGAACACCTGGAGCGGCACACCTCGTCCGACCCGGCGGCCCTCGTCTTCACGGGCGCAAAGGGCGGGGTGCTACGGCGAGGCAACTTCCGGCGGGCGTCGCGGTGGGCTGATGCGGTGGCGGCGGTCGGCGCTCCGGAACTGCACTTCCATGACCTTCGGCACACGGGCAACACGCTCGCCGCACAGAGCGGGGCGAGTCTGCGTGACCTGATGGACAGGATGGGCCATGACAGCGTGCGGGCGGCGATGATCTATCAGCACGGAACGTCCGAAGCGGGTAAGGCGATCGCCGACGCGCTCAACGACCGGATCACGGCGGCCCGTGCTGTGGACGATGACTCGGACGACGAGGACGGTGAGGCCGGATCGCTGGTTCCCGTTGCCTAATGGCCCGCTAATGGCCCGAACGCCCTCATCCATGATCGGGATGAGGGCGTTTTGGGTGGTGGAGCCTAGGGGATTCGAACCCCTGACACCCGGCTTGCAAAGCCGGTGCTCTACCAACTGAGCTAAGGCCCCGGGTTGGCGGGTCAAAGCTTACCCGTGGTCGGGGGTGGGCGTGGCATCGGCCGGGGTGCGGAGGACGAGGGCCGGCAGGTCGGCGATGGTGGGGAGGACGTGGGTCGCGCCGGCGGTGCGGAGGCGGTCGCGGGAGTGGGGGCCGGTGAGGACGCCGGCGGCGACGGACGCGCCCGAGCGGCGGGCGGACATGATCGTGGGGGCCGTGGCGGCGCACACGGCGATGTTGCGGACGTCGTCCACGCCGAGGCGGAGGGCGGCGGTCAGGACGAGGTCGGGCCACGGGCGGTCCCGGGGGACGTCCTCGGGGCTCAGCGTCAGGTCGGCGCGGTCCCACCAGCCGAGGGCGTCGATGATGCGGGCCTGCGTGGTGCGGCCGGAGCCGGTGAGCAGGCAGACGCGGACGCCGGAGGAGCGGAGGCGGCGCAGGACGTCACCGGCTCCGGGCACGGGAACCAGGCCGCGCCGGTCGATGAGCTGGCCGTAGGACCGCTCGAACGCCAGGTGCGCGGCCTGGGCGCGGGGCTCGTCGAAGAGCGAGCGGAAGACGCCGATCTCCGATTCGCCGCGCGTGTCGTGGAAGCGGGCGGTGGCACGTTCGAACGCCGCCGTGCCGGAGACGATCCCCAGGGTGGCGATCGCCTCGGCGAAGGCGGTTTCGGCGGTGTCGCCGTCCGCGACGGTGGTCCCGGCGAGATCGACGCAGGCGACGGTGATCGGCGCCGCCTCGGTCACGCCGGGGCCTGTCGCCGGCGTGTCAGTTGTCGGACGACGTGGCCTCGGTCCACAGGTCCAGCTCGGCGCGGTCCTGCTGCATCCGGCGCCAGACGGCGAAGCCGCCGAGTGCGACAACGGCGAGAATGAGCAGCTTCTTCACGGTGGGACCCCTTCACCTCGACTATGAAGTCAAAACCCGGGGATCGCGGATCAGTGACTGCTTCCCCCAGGTTCTTGGAAGCCTAGCAACCGTTGCCGGGCGGTCCGCACCCCGCTCACCGTTATCGGACGGCACGTCTGATGTGCCGTCCCTCGCCGGGACGTCCGGAGGACCGCATAATCCGAGGGGACGACCTTCTGGAGTGCCGATGGCAGAGGACGACTTCCGGCGCTGGGAACGCGAGTTCGAGCGGGACGCGCCGGAGGAGGGGCGGTCCGGGAGCCGGGGGCTGGTGCTGATCGCGGGGATCATCGCCCTGGGGTGCGCGGCGCTGATCGCGATGGGGGACGTGCCGCTGGGCACGGCCGGGCTGGTGCTGTCGTCGATCGTCCTGCTGCTATGGCGGATCGGGTTGTGATCCGCCATCATCTCGGCATGGATCTGCGCGGAGCGACCGTCCTGGTGACCGGGGCGACCGGCGGGATCGGGCAGGCGCTCGCGACCGCGCTCGCCGACCGGGGCGGCCGGGTCGTGCTGACGGGCCGGCGGGCGGACGTCCTGGAACCGCTGGCCGACCGGCTCGGCGGCCGCGCCATCGCCGCCGACCTGGCCGAGCGCGGCGCGGCGGAGAAGCTGCTGGACGAGGCCGGACGGGTGGACGTGCTCGTCGCGAACGCGGCGCTGCCGGCGTCCGGGCTGCTGGGCGACTACTCGATCACCGAGATCGACCGGACGCTGGACGTCAACCTGCGCGCGCCGATCGTGATGGCGAAGCTCGCCGCGGCGCAGATGGCCGATCGTGGCCGCGGGCATCTGGTGTTCGTGTCGTCGCTCGCCGGGAAGACGGCGTCCGGGCACGCGTCCCTCTACAACGCGACGAAGTTCGGTATGCGGGGGTTCGCCCTGGCCTTGCGCGAAGATCTGCGGCCGCACGGCGTCGGCGTGTCGACCGTTTTCCCCGGCTTCATCCGGGACGCCGGGATGTTCGCGGACGCCGGCGTGACGCTGCCCCGGGGTGTCGGCACACGGTCTCCGCGGGACGTGGCGCGCGCGACGATCCGGGCCGTCGAGCGGAACATGGCCGAGGTCGACGTCGCGCCGCTCGGGCTGCGGCTCGGCGCCCGGATCGGCGGGATCGCCCCGGCCCTGTCCGCGGCCGTTCAGCGGCGCGCGGGCGGGCAGCGCATCGCGGAGGGGCTCGCCAACGGGCAGCGCGGCAAACGGTAGCGACAAATCCGGATACTCAAGTGATAATCCGGGCGTGTCCCACTTGATCAGTGGGACGGGCCTGGCGCAGCGCCCCGGCCGGACCCGGCCGCCGCGTGCGCCCCTCCCGAGGAGGTCTGCGCATGTGGACGGGCAGGAAGATCGTGATCGGGGCGGCGGCGCTGACCGTCCTGCCGCTGATGGCCACCACGCCCGCGCGGGCGGCGGAACCCGCGGACGCGACCGTGGTGCCGATCCAGGTGACCGGCGACCCCGCCAAGCGCTTCAACCTGATCGTGCTGGGCGACGGCTACACAACGGCGGACATGCCGAAGTTCCGCACGCACCTCGCCACGCACCTGAACGACCTGTGGACGATCGAGCCGTTCAAGTCGTATCGCAGCTACATCAACGTGTACGCGGTGGAAATCCCGTCCGGCGAATCTGGGGTGAGCTGCGACCCGGCGTTGTCGTCGCCACGCCGGACTACACCGCTGCGCATGGCGTTCTGGAGCGGGTGCCGGGACGACGGCATCCAGCGCCTTCTCGTCATGGACTCTGCGGCGGCCAAAACGTACGCGGATCTCGTCCAAGGGGCGACGGTAGGAAACCGGCAGATCCTTGCGCTCGCCAACAGCGACACCTACGGCGGTGCAGGCGGGACGTATGCGACGGCATCCGGCGGCAACGCGATGTCCGCTCTCATAGCCCCGCACGAACTCGGGCATTCACTGGGCGGGCTGAACGACGAGTACGACTACTACCAGCGGGGCGTGCCTGGAGGGACGTACAGCGGTCCTGAGCCTGAGTCCATCCATCACACGCTGCTGACAGAGCAGGAGATGGAGGCGCAGAAGAAGAAATGGTGGCGCTGGCTCGGTGAGCGTAGCGAGGCCGGAGGCATCATCGGACGCTACGAGGGCGGCCTCTACTTCAGTAAGGGCGTGTGGAGGCCGAGCCAGCACTCGATGATGAAGACGCTCGGCTACTACTACGACCAGGTCGCGCGCGAGCGGATGACTGAGCGAATCTCAGGCAAGGTCAGCCTCGTCCAAGCGCACACGCCCACGGACACTCCGGTGGGCGACGACCGCGTCCTGTGGGTCGAAACGATGCATCCGGCCGGTCACCAGTTGTCCGTCGCATGGGCGGTCGACGGGAGAACTGTGCGGAAGGGTTCCAACCTCGACCTGTCCACGCTGCGCCTCAAGAAGGGCACGCACACGGTCACGGTGACGGTCACGGACCCCACCGACTTCGTCCGGGACCCGGCCATACGGTCGTCGGCCGCACTCACACAGACCCGCTCATGGACGGTCGACACCGACCTGAGGACACCGCCAGCGACCGTACCCCTCGACTTCGCCTCCTCCACGCCGACCGACCAGCCCGTGAACGCCGAGTCGGTCGTGTTCGCGGAGACGACCCATCCGCTCCGATCCGTCCCTAAGGTGCGTTGGGAGCTCGACGGCCGCCCCGTACCGGGCGGCGACCGGGACATCGACCTCAGCCGCTTCCGGCTGACCGCGGGCACGCACACGCTCGTCGCCAGGGTCGGCTCCAAGAGGCGGGTGTGGACGGTCGACGCGGAACGTCCAGCGGTGGCGTACGAACTGTCCAAGGCGGCCCAGGTCGTCCGAGGGCGCACACCCGAGTACGTCTTCGACGGCCCGTTCACCATGCGCCTGACCGGCAGCGACGACCGTCCAGGCGTGGTCGTCCCGGAGTTCCGGGTGGACGGCGACGGCTGGTTCAACTACTTCGGCTGGCCGACGGACTCGTCCGCCCCCTGGCTGTTCACCGCGACCGGCACCGTCATCGACGGCCTCACCTACGGCAAGCTCGGCAAGGGCCGCCACACCATCGAGTACCGCGCGACCGACCCGTCCGGCAACACCAGCCAACCGCAACGCTTCATCGTCACCGTCCGCTGACCCGACGCGCAGCCCGCTTCCCCTCCCCCCGCAGCCCTTCACCAGGCCCATATCGAGGGACGGCCTGGATGCAACGGAGGACATCGCCCCGAACACATGCCGCCGAGCCCGACGCACAGACGCCAACGTCCCAGCGCGCCGTTCCACAGACGCCGGCGCGGCAAGGCCCCAGGTGCTAGCCGCAGCAACGTCCAGGTGCCAGCCGTAGCAACGCCCAGGCTCGAACCCGCCGCCCCGCAGACGCGAAGGGCTGACGCGCGGACGCGAACGCGCCGCCGACGCGCAGGCACGGAGGCACCGACGCGCACCCTGCCGGTCCGCAGACGCCAGCGTGCTGACGCACATGCGCGAAGGGTCGACACGCGTGAGGTCTGCAGTGGTGGCGTCGCAACCGCAGCGGTCAGTGGAACGAACGTGGCCGCAAGAGCGCGCGTGGAGTGCTGTGCGCCTCGGACCAGCGCCTCGAGGGAGCAGGGCGGACCGACCGGCCCCTGGAATGCTCTACGACCGCAGGCCGGACATCTGGGGTCGAGCGAACGAGTTCGAGGGTGGCCCCCCAGGCAAGGAGCCTGAGTACAGGGCATGCCCCCGGACATGCACGCCACGTTCGGTCTCATCCTGAGGCGGGCTCAGTGGCGGTTCTCGCTCCCTTGGACGGCACCTCCTCGGTTGCGGGCTCGGCCGCCGGGGGCGTGGTGCGACGCGCGGTCGCAAGTACGGAGCCGCCCAGGATAAGCGCGAACGAGGCGATGATCGTGCCAGTCAGGGGCTCGCCGAGGAAGACGACTCCGGCGGCGACCGCGACGGCTGGGTTCACGTAGGTGAACACCATTCCGCGGGATGTGCCGACCTCCCGGATCAGCTCGAAGAACACGATGAACGCCAGCGCCGTGCAGACCAGGCCGAGCGCGATGAGCGCGGCGAGCACACGCCCACTCGGCATCGTGTCCGGCCAGGTGGCGATCGCGGGGCCGGTGTAGCAGAGCGCGGCGATGGCCAGCGCGAACGCGGCCATGTGCAGGCTGGGCAGGTCCTGGAGCTTGCGCATGGTGATAATCGGGGCGATCGAGTATCCGAGGACGACGAGCATGACCTCGCCGATCGCCCACGCGCTGCCGCCGGTGAGATGCGGGGCGGCGAGAACGCCCACGCCGGCCAGGCCGACGAGCAGCCCCAGCCAGCGCATCGGGCCGAGCCGCTCCGCGTCGCCGGTGAGCCATGCCAGCACGACCCCGACGATGGGGACGGCGGCGATCAGCAGCCCCGTCATGGAGCTGGTCAGCCGGTTCTCGGCGTCCGACAGCAGCGCCCACGGGCCGAGGATCTCCACCGCGGTGAACGCCAGCAGCGGACGCCAATGCCGGCGGACCGTGTCCAACTGCCCGGACCGGATCACCAGCGGCAGCAGGACGAGGGCGCCGAGCGCGGTCCGGGTGAACACCACCATGGGCACCGAGACGCTCTCGACCGCCACCTTGATCATCAGATAGGGGATGCCCCAGAGCACGCTCATCAGCGCGAACAGCATCCAGCCACGACGACTCAACACGACCTCCGTTCGTTCCGTCCGCCCCCAGCGCGCCGTCGCCACCGGACACCAACCCCGCTTGACGGGTCCGACACCAACCCTGCGATGCGGCCTCGACCTCCGAGCCGCTCCCCGCGCCGTCGCCTCTCCTCAGCACGCCCAGGACGGACATCACCAGGGTGCAAGACGCCGGTCCACACCGTCTTGAACGCTGTTGCGGGGGGATGCCCGAATACCGCACCTCTACGAAGCAACAGCGCGCACACGCCCCCGCCCCATCACAACCGCCAGGTCCCCCTAGCGCCCATCACAAAGACGCACGACGACGCACCGCGCTCTCCCAGCGACCGTTGCGATCGAGCCTGACCTCACCAGCGTGAAGGGCGGCGCACCGCACTCTCTTGGACGCTGTCGCGGAATGCGCCGGGGGTGACGCCGAGCACGCGGCGGAACCATCGGGTGAGGTGCGCCTGGTCGGCGAATCCCACGAGCATCGCCGCCTCGGCCGGACGATGCCCGGTCTCCAGGAGCGCACGGGCTCTCGCCACGCGGTGCTGGGCGAGCCACGCGTACGGCGGCATGCCCATCGCGTCGCGGAAGGCGCGCAGCAACTGGTAGCGGGAGAGTTCGAGGTCGGCGGCCATCTCGGCGAGCGTGGGCGGGGCGGTGAGCTCGTCCGACAGACGGGTCGCGACCCGACGGGCGATCCGCCCGGCATCGGCTCGGCCACGTGGCGGCATCGCCGCCGGCCTGTGCACCGCGTGCCGCCGTATGAGAGCGCCGAGCACGCCGAGCAGCCGGGATTCGCCCTCCAGCGGGTCTTCGCCGAGCCGGAGGGCGCGGTGGGCCTGCCGCAGCGCCTCACCGAGCCGTACGTCGTCGATGATCGGCTCACGGAAGTGGGGCTCCGCCGACACCGGCCCGGCCTCCGCGACCGTGGCAGCGCCCAGCAGCTCGGCGCCTGGGTACAAACACAGGTAGGCGAACCCTTCCGGACGTGCCGGACCGCCGGTGTGCGCTTCCCCCGGCTCGACCACGACGATGCTCCCGGCCGCCGAGTAGATCTTCTCGCCCCGGTAGCGCATCGTCTCCAAGCCGTCGACCGTCACGCCAATGGCGTACTCGTCGTGGGTGTGCGGCGCATAGTGCCGCCGGCCGATCCTGGCGGTCAGTAGGTCGAGCGGCGCCCCCTGGATGCCACCGATGCGGGTCCACAGGGTCTGGTCAACGCCCCTCCCAGCGCCGGCACCGGCGGCCCGGCCGCTTGCCCTCGGTAGCCGACGAGCCGTTCCGGTACCTGGACCTCGCCCATTGCGCCCGCTGCCACCCTCACGGCCCTCACCGGAACCAGAGCCACCGCCGTGGGCGCCTTCGACCGCCCGCAGGGCGCCACGTCCAGCCCCACTCCCATGCCTAATCCCAGGGCTAGCCCCGAGCCCAGCGGCCGCACCGGACCCTGCGGCACCGTCGGTGGCGATGGCAGTGGCGTCGAGTACAGGGGCGTCGATGGCCGAGCCGGTCACATCGCCAGTGACGATGGGTGCGCCAGTGGCGGCGCCGGTGGCCGTAGTGAAGTCGGCAACCGGACCAATCGCGCCAGTGGCTCCGACGGTAATGGCGGTCGTGCGACTCGTGGCGCCACTGGCAGCGGCGGTAGTCGGACCGGCGGCGGAGTCGATGACCAGACTGCTCGCAGTACCAGTAACGCTGATGCTGGCTGCGCCAGGTGCAGCAGTGGCGGCGGCAAGACCAGTGCCGAGGTCGGGGTCAGTTGCGGAGGCAGCCGCATGGCCTGCGGAGGCCGCAGGGCCGGTGATGACGGCGGCCGGGCCGGTCGAAGTGCCCGTGACAGCAGCGTTGTCTGGACCGGTGCCATCGGTGGTGGTGGCCGGGTCGGTCGCAGCATCGGTAGTGCCGGTGGTGGCTGCGCTAGAGACAGCAGGGGCGGCGGCAGGACCAGTGCCAAGGTTGGGGGCAGTTGCAGGGGCAGCTCTATGCCCTGTGGGAGCCGCAGGGCCGTTGGTGGCGCCAAGGCTGGCGGTGGTGGCAGGGCCCGCGTTGGCTTCGAGGTGGGGGACGGCGGCCGCGCCGCTCGGCGCGTCAGTGATAACAGCTGCGCCAGTGGCCGTGGCGGTTCTAAAGGCTGTTGGGGGTGTAGGGGCGGACTTGGGGCGGCTGAGGGCCGGCGTGGGTGGGGTAGGTGGCTGGGGCGTTCGGGTGCTGGAGGCGCTTGGGTCCCGGGTGGTGGACGGGTGGTCAGGCTGAGAAGATGTGCCGGAGGCGCCAGTTGTTCTGGTCACGGCCGAGCTCCGCGACGGCCACGCCCTCGGCGCCGGTGACCCTTACCCGGTAGACCCTGCCCTCGTGGGGCGTGCCGTAGGTCTTCAGCACCTTGTCCACCGCGTAGCGCGCTCCTCGCCACTCGTACGCGGTGAGCCGTCCCGCCGGGTCGTGCTCCGTCCGGACCGGCTCGTTCAGCAAGTGCCCCATGCCGGGAGAGTAGCACGCGTTCGAACTGATGTTCGCAGGTCGGGCGGCTCTTTACGGTGCTGAGACCAGGCCGGTGAAGTGACTTGAAGCCCTGCCGCGCCGGGCGTGACGCGGGGGCCGGCCAGCGTCGGGTGCCGGTACGGAATCTACGGCGTGCGTGCGCCATGTAGATGGCAACACGCCCTGCGGCCGATCTCGTCCCGCGGTCGGGGACGTCCAGCACGGGACGAACTCGTTCTGGGGCCTGCGTGCGGGCGGCGGACAGGGTTTGGAGGCGGTCATCCACAGGCTGTGGGAAAACTCTGCGCACATCTTCTCCCCCCTTGCAGCAGGCTGTCCGGAGGCCGCGTCCACAGGCGGATCCCCAGAACAGCCGGGCTTTCCACGGTCTGCACGGCGCGTCTGACGCCGTTCCCTCCATCGTCCACAAGGTCGGGCCGCCGATCACAGAATCCACAACCTGTGGATAACTTCCGTGCACAACCTGGGTGCGACCGGCCGACTCTGCGTCCACCATTCTTCCCCAGGTCGCCCCCAACCGGTGCGACCAGTTGTCCACGTCGTGGAAAACCCGCTGACCAGGGAGAAGGGCCATCCTCGGGCACCTTTGCCCACACCCCGTTCACAGCCTGTGGGTGAAGGTCCTCCACAAGCACGTCGCGTCGGTGGACAACACTGCCCACCGGAAATCCCCAGCTGTGTCCCCAGCCGAGAGCCCTCAGGCAGGGAGAGCGTCCTCTAGGTCGGCGAGGCGCCGTAGATCGTCTACCTGGGCGGACGGGTCCTCGACCGAAACGCTGCGGGCATCGGTGAGGAGCGTGCGCGCGCGGGCCCAGTCCTCCATGTGGACGGCGGCGTCAGCTCGCAGCACCAAGGCTCTGAGTCGTTCGGACGGGGTCAGGGGCTCGTCCGAGTTCAGCAGGTGGTCAAGGATCCGGGCCGCGGCACGATGGTCGCCCTTCGAGTCGCCGCCGAGCAGGGCGGCCATGTGGAGTGCCTTGGCCACCGGCTCGGTCGGTATGGGCGCGTGCTCCAGGTCGTCCGAGATCGGCTGGCCGATGCGGAGCTGGAGCCCGTCCGGGTCACTGAGAAGGAACTGCCGGACCCCGTAAGTCATGTCCCGCACCGCGCTGATCCTGGGAAGCCCCCGCGTGGGAACCCGGCCGAGCGACTTCTTGAGCCCGCCTCGGAACGCGTCATACAGGTCGTCCACGGCCGTGGTGGTGACGTAGCACATGTTCATGGACGCCGCCGGGTCGTGTTTCCGCCACCCGAAGAAATGCAGTTCGAGGTCGCCCCGCCGGACCCCGAGATAGGGGTTGGGACGCGTCTGCCAGGACGTCTGCTCGAAGCCGAGGGCTCGGTAGAACTCCCAGGAAGCCTCGATCGAGCGGCACGGAAAGATCGGGATCGCCTTCTCGCTCATGCCCGGAGCGTAAGTCCGGTCGGCGCGCATAGTCAAACTTGACTACCGCCGATTCCAGGTCGGCGACGAGTCGGCCGTACGTGCGAGGCCGTCGCAGAGGATGATGATGTTGCTGCGTCATCGTGGGCCGAGGCCGGGGCCGCATCCGCGGGAAGATTCCGCCGCCGGCCCGAGGGCGAATCAGCCGCGAGAGTTTTCCACAGACTGTGGACAATGGAGGCCGGGAGGCATCGTGGACTTCAACGAGCACACCGCGACGGAGGCCGTCCAGAACAGTTTCCGCGAGACCCCGGACCCGCGCCTCCGGGAACTGCTCGACGCGCTCACCCGCCACGTGCACGCATTCGTCCGCGAGACCAGGCCGTCCGTCCGGGAGTGGGAGCAGGCGATCGAGTTCCTCACCGCCGTGGGGCAGTCCTGCACTGACACACGGCAGGAATTCGTCCTGCTGTCGGACGTGCTGGGCGTCTCAATGCTCGTGGAGACCCTCAACGAGCAGGAAGGCGGGACGGAGAGCACCGTCCTGGGGCCCTTCCACATGGTCGAATCGCCGCAGCGCGCGCTGGGCGACAGCATCGATCTGGTGGGCGAAGCCGAACCCTGCGTGGTGTCCGGACGCGTCCTCAACGCCGATGGAGCGCCGCTGCCGCACGCGCAGGTCGATGTCTGGCAGTGCGATGAGAAGGGCTTCTACGACGTCCAGCAGCCCGGTTCGCAACCGCCCGGCAACGGCCGCGGGCTTTTCCGGACCGACGCCGAGGGACGCTTCCGTTTCCGCACCGTCCTGCCCAGCCATTACCCGATCCCCACGGACGGCCCGGTCGGTCGGCTCCTCAATGCGACCCGCCGGCATCCCTACCGTCCCGCCCACATCCATTTCATCGTCCAGGCGGACGGGTACGTGCCACTGACGACGCACATCTTCGTCGCGGGAAGCCCCTATCTGGACTCCGACGCCGTCTTCGCCGTCAAGCAGAGCCTCATCGTCGACTTCGCCCGCTCGGACGACGAGGAGGCCGCTGAGCGCGCCGGCGTCCGGGCGCCCTTCCGCCACGCCGAGTTCGACCTCGTCCTGAGCAGTGAACCGGCATAACGCATCGGCAGAATGTGCGGATGTCCACCATGACCCTCTGGCGTCCGGTCGGTCCCGCCGAGCTGGAGCTGCTGCGCGCCGCGGACTGGCGTGCCTGGCCCCCGCGCCTCCCCGACCAGCCGATCTTCTATCCGGTCCTCAACGAGGAGTACGCGATCAAGATCGCCCGCGACTGGAACGTCGCCGCGCACGGCTCGGGCTTCGTGACGAGGTTCCAGGTGGACGCGGCCTTCGCCGAGCGCTACCCCGTACGCCAGGCCGGCGGCCGCACCATCCTGGAACTCTGGGTCCCGGCCGAGGAACTGGAGGAGTTCAACGAGCACATCGTCGGCCGGATCGAAGTAGTCCACGAGTTCCACACAACGAAACCCGCCACCTGACCCCACTTATCCACAACCTGTGGAGAACCCCACCCGCATCTCTGGATAAGCCCCATCGCTCACAGGCCCCACAGGCGGCAAGGCGCCACGCAATTCAGAGCACCGCAATGTGACGCAAGGCACAGGACCCCGCTAGCCGCAACCGGCAGGGGGCGTGGGGGCGAAGCCCCCACACCGGGGGTCTGGGGGTCGCCCCCCAGGCAAAAACGACGAAGGAGTGACGGGGAAGGAGCCCCCAGGCTCCGACCACGTCACTCCCAACTCCGAAGTGGGCCTAGGTGGACTTGAACCACCGGCCTCATCCTTATCAGGGATGCGCTCTAACCGACTGAGCTATAGGCCCGGAGTGTGCCGCCGCCCCTGGCGGCGCAACGAGAGGTTACCCCATCTGGGCGGACAACCGGAAATCGATTGCCGGGCGGCGGCGGGGTGGGGCTACTCGGCCTCCTTGAGGGTGACCTCGACGCCGCCCACCAGGTCGGCGGCGAGGTTGTAGATGACGGAGCCGACCGTGGAGAGCGCCGTGATGAGCATGACGTTCAGGGCGCCCACGAGGACGGTGTAGCCGAAGACGCGGAAGAAGGAGAACCAGCTGCCGGCGTCGACGCTGCCGGTGGTCTCGCCCTGCTCCTTGGTGAGGCTGTTGATCGTGTCGCTGATGGCGTCGAACACGCCGAGGCCGGACAGGATCGTGTAGAGGACGATCACGGCGACGAGGAGGACGACGAAGCAGACCAGCGACATGACGAAGCTGAACTTCATCACCGACCACGGTTCGAGCCGGGCGAGCTGGAGCTGGGCCTTGCGGGCCGGCTTGCCGTTGGCGGGCTTGGCCGAGTTCGCCGGCGCGACGGACGTCGAGGCGGCGGGACGGTCCTTGAGGACGGTGCCGGCGAAGCCGCCGCGGGCGGAGCCGCCCGCGGCGGGAGCGGAGGGCCCGGAGGAGGCCGGGCCGGAGGAGGAGTTGAACGGCTTGCCGGCGGGCTCCGTACGTCCTGCCGAGACCGATCCGGACGGCTCGGCGGGCTTGGCCCAGCCCGCCGAGCCGGAGGAGGACTTCGGCGCCGGGTCGGACGTGTCGTCCGCGGCGTCCTTGACCGGGGCGATCTCGGGGGTCTCGGCGTCCTTCTCCTCGATCTTCGCGAGGTCGATCCTGGTCGTGTCCGCGCCCGAGCCGCCCGAGCCGCCCGCGGACGCCTCGCGGTCGATGTCGACGGTCGTCTCGTCCCGCCCGGACTTGGCGGCGGAGACGCTCTTGGCCGGCTTCTTCCCGGACTTGCCCGACCCGGATTCGGCGGCCGGTTTCTTACCGGCGCCGTCCGCTTCCGGGCCTGACCCGCCCTTGTTCTTGCCGGGCTCGGTGCTCACGTGTCCTCCTGGCCTAGCGGCTCGGTGACGATGCAGGATACGTCACTCACCGTCGCCCCCTTCGGCGTCGTCGGCGTCCTCGGCGTCCTCGGCGTCCTCGATGGACTCGACGTTCCTCGCGATCGCCACGACGCTGTCGCCGTCCGCGAGGTTCATCAGGCGGACGCCCATGGTCTGCCTGCCGGACTGCTTGATCTCGGCGGCGGTGGTGCGGATCACGCCGCCGTTCGACGTCATCGCGAACACCTCGTCGTCGGGGCCGACCATCAGTGCCCCTACCAACATGCCCCGCGCCTCCACGATCTTAGCGGTGAGGACGCCCTTACCCCCACGTCCCTGAAGGGGGTATTGGTCGACCGGAGTCCGCTTGGCGTAGCCGCCCTCGGTGGCCACCAGGACGTCGTCGGAGCCGTTCTTGACGACGAGCATGTTGAGGACCTCCTGGTCCTCCTCGAAACGCATGCCGATGACGCCGGACGTGGCGCGTCCCATCGGCCGGAGCGACTCGTCGTCGGCGCGGAACCGGATCGCCTGCGCGCCGGTGGAGACCATCAGCAGGTTGTCGTCGGAGGACACCAGCCGCGCGGCGATCACCTCGTCGTCGTCGACGAGGTTGATGGCGATGATGCCGCCGGTGCGGGGCGAGTCGAAGTCGCGCAGGGCGGTCTTCTTGACGCGGCCCTTCTTCGTGCCGATCACCAGGTACGGGGCGACGTCGTAGTCGCGCAGGTCCATGACCTGGGCGATGTGCTCGTCCGGCTGGAAGGCCAGCAGGTTCGCCACGTGCTGGCCGCGCGAGTCGCGGCCCGAGTCGGGCAGCTCGTAGGCCTTGGCGCGGTACACGCGGCCCTTGTTGGTGAAGAACAGTATCCAGTTGTGCGTCGAGGTGACGAAGAACTGGTCGACGATGTCGTCCTGCTTCAGCTGCGCGCCGCGGACGCCCTTGCCGCCGCGCCGCTGCGCCCGGTACTGGTCGGTGCGGGTGCGCTTGGCGTAGCCGCCGCGGGTGATCGTGACGACGACGTCCTCTTCGGCGATGAGGTCCTCGTAGGACACGTCCCCGTCGAACGGGACGATCTCGGTGCGCCGGTCGTCGCCGAACTTCTCCACGATCGGGGCGAGCTCGTCGCCGACGATCTGCCGCTGCCGCTCGGGCGAGGCCAGGATGTCGTTGTAGTCGGCGATCTCCGCCATGAGCTTGTCGTACTCGTCGGTGATCTGCTGCCGCTCCAGGGCGGCGAGCTTGCGCAGCTGCATGTCGAGGATGGCCTGCGCCTGGATCTCGTCGATCTCCAGCAGGTTCATCAGGCCCTGCTGCGCCTCCGACGCCGACGGCGAGCGGCGGATGAGGGCGATGACCTCGTCGATCCGGTCGAGGGCCTTCAGCAGGGCGCGCAGGATGTGGGCGCGCTCCTCGGCCTTGCGGAGCAGGAACCGGGTGCGGCGGACGATGACGTCGATCTGGTGCGCGACCCAGTGCCGGACGAACTGGTCGACGCGCAGGGTGCGCGGCACGCCGTCGACCAGCGCGAGCATGTTCGCGCCGAACGTCTCCTGCAGCTGCGTGTGCTTGTAGAGGTTGTTCAGGACGACCTTGGCGACGGCGTCCCGCTTGAGGACGATGACGAGCCGCTGCCCGGTGCGGCCGGACGTCTCGTCGCGGACGTCGGCGATGCCGTCCAGCTTGCCGTCCTTCACCAGGTCGGCAATCTTCAGGGCGAGGTTGTCCGGGTTGACCTGGTACGGGAGTTCGGTGACGACGAGGCAGGTGCGGCCCTGGATCTCCTCGACCTCGACGACGGCCCGCATCGTGATGGAGCCGCGGCCGGTGCGGTACGCCTCCTCGATGCCCTTGCGGCCGACGATGAGGCCGGCGGTGGGGAAGTCGGGGCCCTTGATCCGCTCGATCAGCGCCTCGAGCAGCTCGTCGTCGGACGCGCCGTAGTTCTCCAGGTACCAGCGGACGCCGTCGGCGACCTCGCGCAGGTTGTGCGGCGGGATGTTGGTCGCCATCCCCACCGCGATGCCGGCGGACCCGTTGACCAGCAGGTTCGGGTACCGGGACGGCAGGACGTCCGGCTCCTGGGAGCGGCCGTCGTAGTTGGGGGAGAAGTCGACGGTCTCCTTGTCGATGTCGCGCAGCAGCTCCATCGCCAGGGGCGCCATGCGGCACTCGGTGTACCGCATGGCCGCGGCGGGGTCGTTGCCGCGCGAACCGAAGTTGCCGTTGCCGTCGACCAGCGGGTACCGCATCGACCAGGGCTGCGCCAGCCGGACCAGCGCGTCGTAGATGGCGGAGTCGCCGTGCGGGTGGTAGTTCCCCATGACGTCGCCGACGACGCGGGCGCACTTGAAGTAGCCGCGGTCGGGCCGGTAGCCGCCGTCGTACATCGCGTACAGGACGCGGCGGTGGACGGGCTTGAGGCCGTCCCGTACCTCGGGCAGCGCGCGCGCCACGATGACCGACATCGCGTAGTCGAGGTAGCTCTTCTGCATCTCGACCTGGATGTCGACCGGCTCGATCCGTTCGCCGGGGTGGCCGCCCTCTGTGGTCACGTCCGTCACTGTGAAGACCTCTTCTGCTCGATGGGAAGGAAGTACGTCCGCCTGCGGGGCCCGGGCCGGTGGGAGTCGCGGGAGCCGTGGAACTCGCGGTCGGGCGCGTCAGGCGCGGGGCCCGGGCGGGGCGGGTACCTCAGATGTCGAGGAAGCGCACGTCCTTGGCGTTGCGCTGGATGAACTCCCGGCGGGGCTCGACCTCCTCGCCCATGAGCACGCTGAACAGCTCGTCCGCCTGGGCGGCGTCGTCCAGCTGGACCTGCAGCAGGACCCGGTTGTCGGGGTCCATGGTGGTGTCCCACAGCTCGTTGGCGTTCATCTCGCCGAGGCCCTTGAAGCGCTGCACCTGGTCGCGGGGGCGCGGGTCGCGCTTGCCGGCGGCGATCCCCGCCTCGATGACCGCGTCGCGTTCGGCGTCGGAGAAGGCGTAGTCGGCGTCGCTGCCCCGCGCGTCCCACTTGATTTTGTAGAGCGGCGGCTGCGACAGGTACACGTGGCCGGCCTCGATCAGCGGCTTCATGAACCGGAACAGCAGCGTCATCAACAGGGTGTTGATGTGGTGGCCGTCGACGTCGGCGTCCGACATCAGGATGATCTTGTGATAGCGGAGCCTGGTGATGTCGAACTCGTCGTGGACGCCGGTGCCGAGCGCCGTGATGATCGCCTGGACCTCGTTGTTCTTCAGGATCTTGTCGATCCTGGCCTTCTCCACGTTCAGGATCTTGCCGCGGATCGGCAGGATGGCCTGGAAGTGCGGGTTGCGGCCGCCCTTGGCGGAACCGCCCGCCGAGTCGCCCTCGACGATGTACAGCTCGGACTTGGCCGGGTCCGTCGACTGGCAGTCCGACAGCTTGCCGGGCAGCGACGTCGTCTCCAGCAGGCTCTTGCGGCGGGTCAGGTCGCGCGCCTGCCGCGCCGCGACCCGCGCGCGCGCCGCCTGCGACGCCTTGTTGATGATCTCCTTGGCCTCGCCCGGGTTCTCCTCGAACCAGTCGCGCAGGTGCTCGTTGCACGCCCGCTGGACGAAGGACTTGGCCTCGGTGTTGCCGAGCTTCGTCTTGGTCTGGCCCTCGAACTGCGGGTCGGCCAGCTTGATCGAGATGATCGCGGTGAGGCCCTCGCGGACGTCCTCACCCGTCAGGTTGTCGTCCTTGTCGCGCAGCAGGCCCTTGTCGCGGGCGTACCGGTTGACGATCGTCGTGAGCGCCGCCCGGAAGCCCTCCTCGTGGGTGCCGCCCTCCGCCGTGTTGATGGTGTTCGCGAAGGTGTGCACCGACTCGGCGTAGGACGAGTTCCACTGCATGGCGATCTCGACCGACATGCCCTCGGTCTCGTCGCTGAAGTAGACGACCGACTCGTGGGCGGAGTCCTTGCGCGCGTTGATGTAGCGGACGAAGTCCTCGACGCCGCCCTCGTAGTGGTACCGGACGACGTGCGGCTCGCCGTTGGAGTGGTCGGGACGCTCGTCCCGCAGCGTGATGGCCAGGCCGCGGTTGAGGAACGCCATCTCCTGCATGCGGCGGGAGAGGGTCTCGAAGTTCCACTCGGTGGTCTCGAAGATCTCCGGGTCCGGCCAGAAGGTGATGAGGGTGCCGGTCTTGTCGGTCTCCTCGCCCTTCTGGAGCTCGGCCTCCGGCCCGCGCCAGCTGTACGCCTGCCGCCACACGTGGCCGTTGCGCCGGACCTCGGCCTCCAGCCGGGTGGACAGCGCGTTGACCACGGACGAGCCGACGCCGTGCAGACCGCCGGAGACGGCGTAGGACTTGCCGTCGAACTTGCCGCCCGCGTGCAGCGTGGTGAACACCAGCTCGATCGCGGGACGTTTCTCCACCGGGTGCTCGCCGACGGGGATGCCACGGCCGTTGTCGTCCACGCTCACGCCGCCGTCGGCCCTCAGCGTCACCACGATGTCGTCGGCATAGCCGGCGAGGGCCTCGTCGACCCCGTTGTCCACGATCTCGTAGACGAGGTGGTGCAGGCCGCGCTCACCGGTCGAGCCGATGTACATGCCCGGGCGCTTGCGAACCGCCTCAAGCCCTTCAAGGACAGTGATCGAACTAGCGTCGTACGCCAAAGGAGATCCTCCTGCCGGGGATGTCTGCCGCTCCGCGCCCGAGGGAGGCGCGATGTGCCCCGTAACACACATGAGGGCACCCGGTCGTGCTCTGTTCGTGTTGGTCAGAGCCCCGGGCGGCCCATGGCGGCGCAGCATCCTGAACCGAATACATTCTACCGGCTGGCGCGGTAAAAAGTGGCACTCACGAGCGCTGTGTGCGCGTGTGGCGGCCGATCGGGCCTGGAGCTACATCCCCCCATAGGTCCCGGGGGGTTCTCTGGTCTACGTGGCGCTGGCCGCTGAACTGGACGCCCCGCATCCCGAACAGATGTTCCCACCCGCCACCGACACTCCGCGGCCACCTCCCCGACGCCTTCGGGCCTCCGCGAAGACCCGCCACCGTAACCGCAAGTCACCGGAACATGACCGCGGGCACACCGCACCCCCGAGCCGCCGCCCACCCGCGACCACTCCCCCCACCGCACCCCCAGCCGAGCGCCCCCACGCGGGGCATTTCCGGCCGAGCGCTTCGGGCGGGGGCGGGGCATGTCAGCGGACCCGCCAGGCGCCCGTGCGGCGCGGGCCCGAGGACGGGCCGACGACCTTCACCCGGCGGACGGTGCCGTGCCCGAGTTCCTCGTTCAGCCGCCGGACGAGCGTCGAGGACAGCAGGCGCAACTGGGTCGCCCACGTGGTGGAGTCGGCGGCGACGGTCAGCACGCCGTCCTCGAAGTGCTCGGGGCGGGTGTGCTCGGCGAGTTCGGCGCCGACGATGCCCGCCCAGTTGCCGAACACGCCGCCGACGGCCGCGCGCTGCTCCCAGCCCCGGGACGCCATCAGATCGCGGATGGCCGCGCCGAACGGCTTGGGGTCGCCTCCGCGTCCAGGGTCCCTGACCCGGATGACGCGTCCGCCGCCCTTGCGCTTGCCGTTCTGGTGGCCGGGGAGCGTGCCGCGCTTCAGCGCGTCCGCCTTCGCCTGGGCGAGGGCCTCCCGCGCCAGCTCGATCCCCGACTTGGCCGGGGCGACCTCGTCCGCGGCCCCGTCCTCGGGGGACTTGTCCACATCCTGTGGATCATCACTCACGCGCTCGCCCCTTCCCGTTCCGCTCCGGAGACGCCCCCGCCCCCGTCGGGACGCACCGCCACCAGCCTGTTCGGGGACGGCATCGTCAGTCCCGGACGACCTGGCCGTCGGAGACGGTATACGAGCCCCCCGTCAGTTCGGCCGGGACGTCCGCGGGGACGGCGGCCGTGATGAGGACCTGCTCGGCCGGCGCGACCATGTCGGCGAGGCGGCTGCGGCGGCCCGAGTCCAGTTCGGCGAACACGTCGTCCAGGATGAGGACGGGGGCGTCGCCGTCCGCGCGCAGCAGGTCGAAGGCGGCCAGCCGCAGGCCCAGGGCGAACGACCACGACTCCCCATGGCTGGCGTAGCCGCGCGCCGGCAGCTCGCCCAGGCGCAGGACGAGTTCGTCCCGGTGCGGGCCGACGAGGCTCACGCCCCGCTCCAGCTCCTGCTTGCGCGACTCGGCCACCGCCTTCATGAGCTGCTCGGCGAGTTGTCCACGGTCTGTGGACAACTCCACGTCGCCCAGCGAACTCCTGTAGATGAGATCGGCCGCGCCGCTGTGCGGTGCGAGGGCCGCGTAGGCGCGTGCCACGAGCGGGCGCAGGGCGTCCACAAGGTGCAGCCGGGCGGCCAGCAGTTCGGAACCGGTGCGGACGAGGTGCGAATCCCAGACGTCGAGGGTCGCGAGCACCTCGGGGCCGGGGGAGCGCCTGTGCGCGGCCGCCGATTTCAACAGGGCGTTGCGCTGCTTGAGGACGCGGTCGTAGTCGGACCTCACCCCGGCGAAGCGCGGGGCCCGCGCGGTGAGCAGCTCGTCCATGAACCGGCGCCGCTCCCCCGGATCGCCCTTGACGAGCGAGAGGTCTTCGGGGGCGAACAGCACCGTCCGCAGCATCCCCAGGATCTCGCGCGGCCTGGGGACGGGGGACCGGTTCAGCCGCGCCCGGTTCGCCTTGCCCGGGTTGATCTCAAGCTCGATCAGCGCCTTGCGGTCGTCCTTCACCACCCCGGCCCGGACGATCGCGCGCGGCGCCCCGTGCCGGACGAGCGGCGCGTCCGTCGCGGCCCGGTGGCTGGCGTGCGAGGCGACGTAGCCGATGGCCTCGACCAGGTTCGTCTTGCCCTGCCCGTTCGGGCCCACGAACGCCGTGACTCCCCGCTCGAGCGCGACCTCGGCGGTCGGGTACGAGCGGAAGTCCTGCAGCGAAAGGTGGGCGACGTGCACGAGACACGAGAGTAGAGCCTTCAGCGCCCTGCCCATGCCCCCCGCACCCCCGCCCGCGAGTACCCGCACAGGCCCCGCCGGCGGCGGGGCTCCGTGACATCACCCGCCATCCTCCGGTCGGCGCGGGGGCGCCGTCCCGGAAACCACATCCTGTGGATAACTTCGCGGGCGGGGCGGTCACACCTTCGGCGGGGCGACGTCGGCGCCGGGGGAGTCGGCGCCCTTCGCGGTCTCCACGGCGTGGCCGCCGAACTGGTTGCGGAGGGCGGCGACGACGCGCATCGCGGGGGAGTCGTCCTGGCGGGAGGCGAACCGGGCGAACAGCGAGGCGCTGATGGCGGGCAGCGGCACGGCGTGCTCGACCGCGGCCTGCACCGTCCAGCGGCCCTCGCCCGAGTCGTTGGCGTAGCCGCGCAGGTCGTCCAACTCCGGGTCGTCGGCAAGCGCACGGTTCAGCAGGTCCAGCAGCCAGGAGCGGATGACCGTGCCCTCCTGCCAGCTGAGGAACGTCTCCGGCACCCGGGTGACGATGGGGCTCGCCTCGATCAGCTCGTAGCCCTCACCGAACGCCTGCATCATCGCGTACTCGATGCCGTTGTGGACCATCTTCACGTAGTGCCCGGCACCGATCTCACCGGAGTGGACGAAGCCGTACTCCCCCTCCGGCTTCAGCGTCTCGAAGATGGGCATCAGCCGCTTCACGTTGTCCTCGTCGCCACCGACCATGAGCGCGTAGCCGTTCTCCAGACCCCACACGCCGCCGCTCACTCCACAGTCAACGAACCCGATGCCCTTGGCGGCGAGTGCCTCACCGTGCTTCTGGTCGTCCACATAGTGTGAATTACCGCCGTCCACGACGAGGTCACCGGGCTGCAGGACTTCCCCCAGGCTGTGGATGGTCTCCTCAGTGGGCTTCCCGGCGGGCACCATCACCCACACGGCGCGCGGCGGGGAGAGCCGTTCGATGAGTTCCTGCAGGGAACCGACATCGCTCACCTGCGGGTCACGGTCATAACCGATGACCGTGTGGCCGCCGCGGCGCAGCCGCTCGGCCATGTTGCCGCCCATCTTGCCCAGGCCGATGATCCCAAGCTCCATGAAGCTCACTCCCCTGTGCGTAACCCTGTGCGTAACTGCTGTGCCTTACCGCGCGCACGCGTGCGCCAATGCGCGCGTGCGCGACCGCCCGGGCGGCTCCCCCGCGGGTCGTCGTCCCCGGCGTGCCCCGGGGCATGCCCCAGGGCACAGTCCTTATCCGGACAGTCGGACCGGCATGATCAGGTAACGGTAGTTCGGGTTCTCCCCGTCCTGCGGGGGCTTCCCAGTGAGGACGGCCGGCTTGGTCGGCGTCGTGAACGACAGCCGCGCCACGTCCGAGCCGATCGCTGAGAGCCCGTCCAGCAGGAACGCGGGGTTGAAGGCGATGTCGATGTCCTCGCCCTCCAGGGACGCCTCAAGGGCCTCCACGGCCTGGGCCTCGTCCCCCGTCCCCGCCTCCAGGACGACCTCGCCCTGGCTGAAGGAGAGCCGGACGGGCGTGTTGCGCTCGGCGACCAGGGAGACGCGCTTCACCGCCTCGATGAACGGCGCGGTCTGGATCTCGGCGAGGCCCGCGTACTCGCTCGGCAGCAGCGACCGGTACTTGACGAAGTCGCCGTCCAGCAGGCGGGACGTGGTGCGGCGGCCGCCGCCCGCGAAACCGATCATGCCCTCGCCGGTGCCGCCCGTCCCGCCGAGCGCGATCGACACCTCGGCGCCGGCGGTCAGCGACTTGGCGGTGTCGGCGAGCGTCCGCGCCGGGACGAGCGCGACGGCGGAGAAGTCGGGGCGCTCCGGCTTCCAGTGCAGCTCGCGGACGGCCAGCCGGTACCGGTCGGTGGACGCCAGCGTGACCGTCTCGCCCTCGATCTCCACCCGGACGCCGGTCAGCATCGGGATCGTGTCGTCCTTGCCGGCGGCGATCGCGACCTGGGAGACGGCGGCGGCGAACTCGTCGCTGCCCACCGAGCCCGCGGCGGGCGGCATCTCCGGCAGCGTGGGGTAGTCCTCCACAGGCATGGTGAGGAGTGTGAACTTCGCGCTGCCGCAGCGGAGCATCACCTTCGCGCCGTCCGTCGTCACCTCCACAGGGTGGGGAGGAAGGCTGCGCGAGATCTCCGCGAGGAGGCGCCCCGACACGAGGGCCGTCCCCGCCTCCTCCACATCGATCTCCGTGGACACCTGGGCGGAGACCTCGTAGTCGAACGCCGACAGCGTCAGCCGGTCGTCGTTGCCCTCACCCCCGGCGACGAGGTGCATGCCCGCCAGGACGGGCACCGGGGGCCGGACGGGCAGGGTGCGCGCTGTCCAGGCGACGGCGTCGGCGAGGGCATCTCTGTCGATGCGGAACTTCAACGGGACCAGCCTCCTGCAGGTGTCGGACAAGGGTGCGGTGATCTCGGCCGGGCCGGAGCGCTCGGGGCAGGTTGTCCCCAGGCCCTGACTTGAGATGGATCTTTTCTTGGATAGAGAAGTGGTGCAGTACCAGTAATAGGGGCGGTGGATAGTGTGGACAACACGAGTTTCTGCAGGTCAGACCGCGTTTCTCTGTCCACTGGGGCTGTGCATGGCCGGTGGACGGCGCGGGACGGCCTGGGGACGGCGAAATCATCCCCACACGTCATCCTCAAGTCATCCCCCGGTTTTCCACGAGTTCTCCACGGGTATGAGTGCCGTTTCGGCGCCCTGTGCATGACGACCGCGTGATCGGCGGATCCGCCCACAGCCTCGTCCCCAGGCCGTCCCCAGGTCGTCCACCGGTTTTCCCCAGGGCGGTGAAGCGGGTGCGCGGCGAATCCACATCCGTCCACTCCTCATCCTCAGCTTTTCCAGTGGTCGTCCACCGGGTTATCCACGAAAATCCCCAGGGTTTTCCACAACCTGTGAGTAGCCGCTTCGGTTCTCTGGGGAAGCGCGCATTTTGTCGGTTCTTTGCCTTCACCGGGGTGTGGACAGCCGGGAGGCGACTCGTCCACAAGGTCGGCGAGGGTCTGTCCACAGTGTGTACGAAGGGGCGCGTCAGCGCTTGCGGGCCTGGTGCTTGATGCGCCCGGTCAGCTCCGTGACCTGGTTGTATATGGCACGGCGCTCGGCCATCAGCGAGCGGATCTTGCGTTCGGCGTGCATGACCGTGGTGTGGTCGCGGCCCCCGAACTGCTGCCCGATCTTGGGAAGGGACAGATCGGTCAGCTCCCGGCACAGGTACATGGCGATCTGCCGGGCGGTGACGAGCATCCGGGAGCGGGACGGCCCGCACAGGTCCTCGATCGTCGTACCGAAGTACTCGACCGTCTGCGCCATGATCATCGCCGCGGTGATCTCCGGGCCCGAGTCGTTCGGGATGAGGTCCTTGAGCACGATCTCGGCGAGCTTCATGTCCACCGACTGCCGGTTCAGGCTCGCGAACGCGGTCACCCGGATCAGCGCGCCCTCCAGCTCGCGGATGTTCGTCGCGATCTGCGAGGCGATGAACTCCAGCACGTCCGGCGGCGCGGCGAGACCCTCCTGGCGGGCCTTCTTCTGCAGGATCGCGATCCGCGTCTCCAGCTCGGGCGGCTGGACGTCGGTCGTCAGGCCCCACTCGAACCGGTTGCGGAGCCGGTCCTCCAGCGTCACCAGCTCCTTGGGCGGGCGGTCGCTGGAGATCACGATCTGCTTGCTGGCGTTGTGGAGCGTGTTGAAGGTGTGGAAGAACTCCTCCTGCGTCTGCTCCTTGCCCTCAAGGAACTGGATGTCGTCGACGAGGAGGATGTCCACATCCCGGTAGCGGCGGCGGAAACCGTCGGCCTTGCCGTCGCGGATCGAGTTGATGAAGTCGTTCGTGAACTCCTCGGAGCTCACGTACCGCACGCGTGCCCCATTGAAGAGGCTCTGCGCGTAGTGGCCGATCGCGTGGAGCAGGTGAGTCTTGCCGAGGCCGGAGTCGCCGTACACGAACAGCGGGTTGTACGCCTTGGCCGGCTGCTCGGCGACCGCCACCGCCGCCGCGTGCGCGAACCGGTTGGACGAGCCGATGACGAACGTCTCGAACGTGTACTTCGGGTTCAGCCGGGCGTGCTCGGACGTCCCCGGACCAGCCGCACCGCCGCCGCCACCCGCGCCTTGCGGCGGGGTGGGGCCCCTGGGGTCGGAGCTCTCTTCATCACGGAAGCTGCTCTCACCCCGGTAGGGGGCCTCGCCGCGGTACTGCTGTTCACCAGCGGCGAACGACGACTCTCCGCCGTTGAAATCGTCCGCATGGCCCAGCGGTGCCTCGCTCGTGCCGTGCTTGGGCTCGTGCCCCTGCTGCTCTGGGCGACGCTGCTCCGGACGGAGCTGCTCCGGGAGGCGCTGTTCCGACCGGCCCCGCAGCGGGCCGAGTGTGCGGTCGTTCAGATGGGAGTGCGGCGGACGTCCTGGAGACTCGCCGCCGAAGCCCTCCTGCCCGCCGTACCCGGGGAAACCGCGCCCTTCGTAAGGCTCCCGCCCCCCAGGACCAGGCCCCCCTGGGCCGGCCCCATAGGACGGTGGACGCGAGGCAGGTGGAAAAGTACCGCGATCGTCATCCGCAGCCTGTGGATAACTTCCGGGCGGACCGAGGCTGTGGGTAACTCCCGACTGAGGCCGGTAGCCCTGATCGTTGTAGGGCTGCTCCGGATAAGGACGGTCGGACCGCTCCCCGAAGGGCGAGTCACCGTAGGACTGGTCGTCGCTGTAAGGACGATCCCGTTCACGGTCATCGTGCTGTCGTTCACCGTACGGCTCGCCATAAGAAGAAGGTGGCTCGTGCATACCGAGCCCCTGGCCGGGCCCAGGGACGGGCGCCGAAAGAGGCTCCCCGGACCGGCCGCCCGGACCGGCCGCCGGCCCTGTGGAAGACCCTGCGGGCGGCTCCGGCTGGACGGTCACCGCGACCCGGATCTCCCTGCCCAGCTCACGGGAAAGCGCCTGCGTGATGAGGTTCCTGAGGCGCGTCTCAAGCGCGTCCTTGGCGAACTCGTTCGGTGCGGCGAGGAGCGCCGTCCCCTCGACGAGCGCCAGCGGGCGGACCATCGGCAGCCATGCGCGATAGCTCGGAGACAGATCGCTCTCGGACAGCGCGGTGAGGGTGCGGGCCCAGACCGATCCGAGATCCTGACCGTCCATGCGCAAGGTCCCCCCTCCACCGACTCCGCCGTACGGAGTACCTGACTGCCCGGCTCTCCCACGGGTTACGGCTCGCCTCTCAGGGCACGCCGCGACGCGGAAGACTTACTCTCTCACGAGTTGTCCACAGAGTTGTCCACATGCTGTGCATAGGCATGCGGCGCCTGTGTAAAACCCACGGGACGGGGTCTTCGGAGACGGGGTCGGGAAGGCTCCGGCCATTGCGCGGCCGGTACCGGGGCGGTTCTCGAACGGGGGCTTGAGGGGCAGAGCACCGACATCAGATCGTCGAATTCGTCGAAGTCGAAGGAGCGTCGGCTCGCCCAGACGACCTTAACCGGTGCCGTCCCTACCCGCAACACGAACCGACCCCGTCCACAGCGGCCCCCGTCTTCGCTTCCCTGTCCACAGCGCGGTGTACTGAATCACGCCATCTGCAGGCGGGAGGGGTTCGGAGGAGCGCTCCGTTTGACCGCGCACCCGGAGAGCCCGTAACGTGCTGAGGTCGAGTCGCATCGACGGAGATGCCGCGTGCCCGCCGGCAGCAGCCCCTTCAGGCGAGTCCGGGTGGGCCCCCGCTGCGGGGGACCGGACGCGGCCCTCGACGCGAACCAGCGAGACTCAAAGACCCGTAGCCGAACGAACCGCAGCACTGGAGCCTCAAGTGAGCAAGCGTACTTTCCAGCCGAACAACCGTCGTCGCCACAAGAAGCACGGCTTCCGGCTGCGGATGCGCACGCGCGCCGGCCGCGCGATCCTGTCCAGCCGGCGGGGCAAGGGCCGCGCCCGCATCGCGGTCTGACCCACCTGCACTGTGCTGCCGTCCGGTAACCGGATGCGGCGGCGGGACGACTTCACGTTGGCCGTCCGGCGCGGTCGCCGCGCCGGACGGCCAACTGTCGTAGTTCACCTGCTTCGCCCGGACGAGACACCGGCGCCGGCGACACCGCCGCTGGTCGGATTCATCGTGGCGCGCACCGTCGGCAACGCCGTCGTCCGCAACGCGGCGCGGCGCCGCCTGCGCCACCTGATGCGTCCGCACCTCGACCGGCTTCCAGCGGGTAGCCTGCTCGTAGTGCGCGCCAACCCCCGCGCGGGAACGGCGCGTCCAGACGAACTGGCCGCGGATCTGGAGTCGGCACTCGACCGGCTGCTGCGGCCCGCGTCCAAGGGGCGAAGATGAGGAGTCGGCAGGGGACCGCGTCCCCCGCGCAGCAGGAGGAGGAGGCCCGTCCGGGCCCCATCGCGTTTGTGCTGATCCTTCTCGTCCGCGCCTACCGCCGCTTCTTGAGTCCCCTGCTCGGGCAGCAGTGCCGCTTCCACCCCTCGTGCAGTGCGTACGGCCTGGAGGCGCTCCAGGTTCACGGGGCGGCGCGCGGCACGTGGCTGACGGCCCGCCGCATCGCGCGGTGCCATCCCTTCAATCCCGGGGGTTACGACCCGGTGCCGCCTAAGAAGACGTCCGAATCCCCCTCCGGTGAGTCCGGGGACGGGGAATCCGGGGAGTCACGGGACGCGTTCACTCAGGGACCGTCCGTCTTCTCCGGGGAATCTGGGGGGACGACCCCTCAGCAGCGCTCCACGGCGGCCTCCTCGAACTCCGGCCGCGAGGAGAGCGGCCACGCCCTAGCAGAGCCCAAGGAGCTGCCCGGTGCTTGATTGGTTGTACGAGATCGTCTCTCAGCTCATCGTGTGGATGCACACGGGGCTAAGTACGGTCGTCCCCAAGGACAGTGGATGGGCGTGGGGCGGTTCCATCATCCTGCTCACCGTCCTGCTGCGGTTGGTACTCGTCCCCCTCTTCGTGAAGCAGATCCACGCTTCACGGAAGATGCAGGAGCTGAACCCGAAGGTCCAGGCGCTTCGCAAGAAGTACAAGAACGACAAGCAGCGCCTCAACCAGGAGGTCATGAAGCTCTACCAGGAGAACGGCGCCAACCCGCTGTCGGGCTGCCTGCCCCTCCTGGTCCAGATGCCGGTCTTCATCGGTCTGTTCCAGACCCTGAAGCAGATCTCCGACGCCAAGCCCGGCGAGAGCGTCTTCGCGGTCTCGGCCGACCTGGTGGCGAGCGCGCAGCACGCCAACATCTTCGGTGCCCACATCCCGGACACCTTCCTGAACGCGTGGGGCACCGACCCCAAGAGCTGGACCGCGATCATCGTCACCGGCATCGCCGTGGTGATCAGCTCCTGCACGACGTTCTTCACCGTCCGCGCCAGCATGAAGCGGCAGCCCGTCACCGACGAGGCCAACCCGATGATGCAGGCGCAGAAGATGATGGTCTTCCTCGCGCCGCTGTTCGGCCTCTTCGGCCTCGGTTTCCCCCTGGGCGTCCTCATGTACTGGGTCACGTCCAACAGTTGGACCCTGGCGCAGCAGCACTACATCTACAAGAAGTACCCGCCGCCCAGCACCGACGGCGATACCACGACCACTGGCGCCGCCAAGTCCGGCACCAAGGCCGGTGCAAAGGCGGGCACGAAGGCCGGCTCCAAGACGGCCGGTTCGCGGGCGGCCGCGGCCAAGAATGGGCAGTCGCCGTCCGGCACGAAGGCCAAGGCCAGGCTGAAGAAGGAGCCGGAGGCGGAACCGGAGCCCGAGGACAAGCCGAAGGTCGTGCGCAACCAGCCGACCCGCAAGCCGCGCAGCAAGCGCAGCGGCACCCAGAAGCGCTAGTTTGAACCCCGAGCACGTGCCGGAGAAGGAGTCCCCGTTGAGCCAGACCGACACCACCGAGGTCGACGTGCAGGCGCTCGAACAGGAAGGCGAGATCGCCGCCGACTACATCGAGGGCCTGCTGGACATCGGTGACTACGACGGCGACATCGACATGGACGTCGAGGGCGAGCGCGCGATCGTCGCCGTCGTCGGTGCCTCGCTGGACGAGCTGGTCGGCAAGCGCGGCGAGGTCCTGGAGGCGCTGCAGGAGCTGACCCGGCTGGCCGTCCACCGCCAGACGGGCAACCGCACCCGCCTCATGCTCGACATCGGCGGCTACCGCGAGCGCCGCCGCGCGGAGCTCACCAAGCTCGGCACGGACGTGGCGGACGAGGTCAAGCAGGCCGGCGAGCCGAAGCCGCTCGCCCCGATGACCCCGTTCGAGCGCAAGATCGTCCACGACGCGGTCGCCGCCGCCGGCCTCCGCAGCGAGTCCGAGGGCGAGGAGCCCGACCGCTACGTGGTGGTCTACCCCGCTTAGCTCGACCTCCTGAACGGCCCCGCTGCCTCCCCGGCGGATTCGAACGATCGTCGCAACACCGGTTGATCAACTGGCTTCGGCCAGGAGCTTAGCGAGACGCTCGGCTGGGGTTTCCCAGCCGAGCGTTTTGCGTGGTCTGGAGTTGAGTTCGGCGGCGACGGCGTCCAGATCGGCGCGGGTGTGGAGAGACAGGTCGGTGCCCCGCGGGAAGTACTGGCGCAGCAGACCGTTGGTGTTCTCGTTGGAACCTCGCTGCCAGGGCGAGTGCGGGTCGCAGAAGTAGACCGGCATGTCGGCGGCCATGGCGAACTGGTGGTGCAGGCCCATCTCCGAACCTTGGTCCCAGGTCAGGGACCGTTTCAGCTCGGCCGGGAGGGTCTGGATCGTGGCGGCCAGGGCGTCGCGCATGGTCTCGGCGGTCCGGTCGTCGGGCAGGTGGACCAGCAGGACGTAGCGGCTGGCGCGCTCGACGAGGGTGCCGATCTGCGACAGCTGCTTGCGGCCGATGATCAGATCTCCCTCCCAGTGGCCCGGGACAGCGCGGTCGGCGGCCTCGGCCGGCCGTTCACTGATCATGACCATCGGCGCGGCGTAGCGGGCCTGGCGCTGGCGGGCCTGGCGCCGTGACCTGCGGTAGGTGCGCCCGGTGCGCAGCGCCCTGACCAGCTCGCGGCGCAGCTCGCCGCGGCCCTGGACGTAGAGGGCGTGGTAGATCGTCTCGTGGCACACGTGCATCTCCGGCCGGTCGGGGAACCGTATCCGCAGCATGCTGCTGATCTGCTCCGGGCTCCAGTTCATCTCCAGCCAGCCCTGGACGACACTGCGCAACTCGTCGTTGTCGGCAAATCTTCTGGGCTTGGGCCGCGGACGGCGGGCGTCGGCCCGGGCCTGCGCGGTGTGCGGCCGGTAGGCGCCGGTGGGCTCGTGGGCGTTGCGGCGGATCTCCCGGCTGACGGTGGACGGGCTGCGGCCGAGCTCGGCCGCGATAACGCGCAGCGAAGCACCCTCGCGAAGCCGATCGGCGATGTGAAGCCGCTCGTCCTGGTCCAGATATCTGCCAGAGCAGGAAGAAGGGAGCACCGCCCGGATGGGCGGTGCTCCCTTCTCTCCCGTGGTGGGGTTGCGCCCGTTACGCCAGCGCTTGCCCGTCCGGTAGTTGATGCCGACGATCCGGCACGCCTCTTGACTGCTGAACCCTTGATCCACAAGGCGGAAGTATTCCGCCCGCTCGCTTCTCAGGGCATTGCGTCCCCGATTGACCGAGCGGTCTCTGATCTCGAACCCCACCGCGTCCCCTCAAGGGCCGAGGTGTTGCAACGATCACTAGAACCCAAGCCCGGCATCGGGGCCGTTCGCATTCCCAGCCCCGCCGCACTCGCACGGTCCAAGCAAGAGTTATCCACACCCCCTGGGGTGAGCGCCAGGAGCACCCCTGGGGCCCAACCATCACAAGTAGTGCGCCCAACCTGCCCGCTGCGCTGTGCACCGCCCCTGAAGTTATCCACAGCCTCCGGTTCACCATGAGGACGACCCTCAGCAGCTCCACCATGGAGGGAGCAGGCTCGACCCAGTTCGAAGGGGGCCGCTTCGCCGTGAGCAGACGCATGAGTCCGTAGCGAAGCGACGCCACGACACGGGAGGGCCCCGCGCCCTGGCCGACGCGGGGCCCTCAGTAGCCCGGTGTGCACCGCCGCCCAAGCACACCGGGCAGGCTCTGACCCGTTACCCACCCTTTGAAGGCACGCCCGCCACCCACCGCAACCGCCCAGCACCGCCCGGTGGAATGTTGGACGTCGGGCGGAGCTGTCGAGCGCGCTCGATTACGCGTGGCTCACCAAGCGCGGCCGGCGGGCGCGGTCATCGGCGGGCGGTGCGGCGCCACCTGCGGCGTTGGGGCGGGATGCGGTCGCCGGCGTCCACGACCGCCGGGCGGTTCTCTTCAGCGGGGTCCTGCGCGTGCGCGGGGTCCTGGGCGAACTCCGGGTCCTGGGCTACGTGCCCGTGGGTCACGCCCTCGTCCGCCGGGTGTTCGATCACGCGTTCGACTCGCTCGGCCGGACGTCCCAGGGGCGCGGGGTCCTCGATGATGTGCTCTTCGCGGACGATGGTCCCGGGCTCGTCGCCGTAGGCGGGGTCGGCGCCGACGACGCGTCCGGCGCTCCGGCGCGGCCGCGTGTACTTGAGGGTGAAGCCCATGCTGACGAGCCCCACCACGATCAGGATCCAGCCGACCAGGTGGATATCGACGCCGGTGAGGTCGACGCGCAGCGCGAACGCGAGGATGGCGCCCACGGCGATGAAAGCGAGACTGACTCCGATTCCCATGTCGGAGCTCCTTCCGGGGGGACGGTCGGGCGACACGGCACCTCTACCCGGCAGGTCCCGAATATGCGGAGGGGTCATGTGGTTCTCGCCATAACGCAAGGGTCGTGCAACCCTCCGCCCGGACGCCGCACCAGCACGTTTCGCGTGTACGCCGCCGCCGGGTTTTGTGGAACGATTCGTCTGATGGGCATTGGACGTGAGGTTTTCGGGGACGCGCTGCCGGTCGCGGAGCGTTATGCGGCGTTTCTCGCTGATGCGGGGGTCGAACGCGGGCTCATCGGGCCGCGCGAGGTCGACCGGCTCTGGGAACGCCATCTGATCAATTGCGCGGTGGTGTCCGAGGCCGTTCCAGCGGACGCGCATGTTGTGGACATCGGCTCCGGCGCGGGGCTGCCCGGCATCGTCCTCGCGATCGTCCGGCCCGATCTGCGGATCACGCTGCTGGAGCCGCTGCTGCGCCGCACCACCTTCCTGGAGGAGTGCGTCCGGCTGCTCGACCTGCCGAACGTCGAGGTGCGCCGGGCCCGCGCCGAGGAGGTGGTGAAGGAGTTCGCGGTGGACGTGGCCACCGCGCGAGCCGTCGCGCCACTCGAACGCCTCGCGAAATGGGCGCTTCCCCTCCTCCGCGAGGGCGGGGAGCTCCTCGCGCTCAAGGGGGAACGGGCCCAGGCCGAATTGGACGAGGCGGAGCCCGTGCTGAAGCGGCTCGGGGCGCGCTCGACCGAACTGCTCCAAGTCGGGCGCGGTATGGTCGACCCGCCGACAACACTCGTCCGTGTGGTCGCCGGCCGAGGAGAGGTTGTCGGGCGACGACAGCGCGCGCCGCGGCGTGCCAGAGGGTCGAGGAAGAGGTCTTCATGAGCACGGGACCAGGACTGGGCCGGCCTGACCGCGCCGACGAATCCCCCGACGAGCAGCCGTCCGGCCTGGGCGAGGGGGCCCAGCCGCCGGCCGGCGGGACGCAGGGAGTCCCGGCCCCGCGGACGGCGTCGGGGTCCGGGCAGGGGACCGCCCCGGGGACCACGCCCTCGGGGCACGCGATGTGGGGTAGCACGACGTCCGGTACCGCGGAGAACGTCGGATACGTACCGACGCACACCGGCGCACGTCCGCCGGAACCGCGCAGCGGACCGAACCAGGGGGAGTCAGAACTCGTGCGCGAGGCGCTCAAGGACGCCAAGGTTTCACATGAAACAGCGGTCACCGCGCTGAAAGCGATGTCGGGCCGCAGGGAACGGGAGTGGCCGCGGCCCGCCAAGTGCCGTGTGATCACCATCGCCAACCAGAAGGGCGGCGTGGGCAAGACCACCAGCTCGGTGAACCTCGCCGCGTCCCTCGCCATGCACGGCGCGCAGGTGCTCGTGGTGGACCTCGACCCGCAGGGCAACGCGTCCACCGCCCTCGGCGTCGACCACCACGCGGAGGTCCCGTCGATCTACGACGTGCTGATCGAGGACATGGCGCTGGCGGACATCATCGTCCCGGCGCCGGAGATCCCGAACCTGTACTGCGCGCCCGCCACCCTCAACCTCGCGGGCGCCGAGATCGAACTCGTCTCCAAAGTGGCCCGCGAATCGCGGCTGCGGCGGGCGCTCGACGCCTACGACACCGAGAAGTTCGATTATGTGCTGATCGACTGCCCGCCGTCGCTCGGCCTGCTCACCGTGAACGCGCTCGTCGGCGGCGACGAACTGCTCATCCCGATCCAGTGCGAGTACTACGCGCTGGAGGGGCTCGGGCAGCTGATCCGCACCGTCGACCTCGTCAAGGCGCACCTCAACCAGAAACTGAAGGTGTCCACGATCCTGCTCACGATGTACGACGCCCGGACGCGGCTCGCCGCGCAGGTGGCCGAGGACGTCCGGAACCACTTCGGGGACGTCGTCCTCAACACGGTGATCCCCCGCAGCGTCCGAGTATCGGAAGCCCCGAGCTACGGGCAGTCCGTCATGACCTACGACCCCGGTTCAAGTGGCGCGCTCGCCTACAGCGAGGCCGCCTCGGAGATGGCCCACGGAGGAGCTGTCCAGTGAGCCAGCAGCGACGCGGCCTGGGCAAGGGGCTCGGCGCCCTCATTCCCACCGCCCCGCCCCCGCCGACGCCGGACGAGCCGGGGAGCGCGGGCGAGCCCGGCTTCCCCGGCGGCCCCGCCGCCGCGAACGGCGCCGCGGCCCCCAGGCTCGAACCGGTCGCCGGTGCGCATTTCGCGGAGCTGCCGGTCGGATCCATCACGGTCAACCCGCGGCAGCCGCGCGAGCACTTCGACGAGCAGGCGCTGCAGGAGCTCGCCGAGTCGATCGGCATCGTCGGGCTGCTGCAGCCGATCGTCGTCCGCAAGTCCGCGTCGGACGAGCACGACTACGAACTGATCATGGGCGAGCGCCGGTGGCGGGCGTCCAAGATGGCCGGGCTGGACGTCATCCCGGCGATCGTCCGCGACACCGGCGACAACGATCTGCTCCGTGACGCGCTCATGGAGAACCTCCACCGCCAGCAGCTCAACCCGCTGGAGGAGGCCGCCGCCTACCAGCAGCTGCTGCAGGATTTCGGCGCCACCCACGAGCAGCTCGCCACCCGCATCGGCCGGTCGCGCCCGCACATCACCAACACGCTGCGCCTGCTGAACCTGCCGCCCGCCGTCCAGCGCCGGGTGGCCGCGGGCGTCCTGTCCGCCGGCCACGCCCGCGCTCTCCTCTCCCTCGACAGCATCGAGGCCCAGGAGCACCTGGCGCAGCGGATCGTCCAGGAGGGCCTCTCCGTCCGCGCCCTGGAGGAGATGATCGCGCTTCGCGAGGTCGACGACGAGCCCAAGGCGCCGCGCCAGGGCCGCCGCAAGAAGCCGGTCGCTCCCGGCCTGCGGGAGCTGGCCGACCGCCTCTCCGACCGATACGAGACGAAGGTCCGCGTCGACATGGGCCGCAACAAGGGCAAGATCGTCGTCGAGTTCGCCACCCTCGAAGACCTCGACCGCATCATCAAGTCGATGGCCCCCGAAGACGACGGCCTAACCGGCACCTGACCAACTCCACTGCGCCCCGGAAGGCCACCCGCCTCCGGGGCGCTTCCTTTTGTCCGCTCCCCCAACGTTTCCCGTGAAACATCAGCCACCCCCTCCCCACCACCGCCGGACGAGGCCCCCTGGAGTCTCCAACCCCCGGGACGGGAGCGCCCTGGAGTCCGGAGACTCCAGGGACACAAGCAGTCGACAAACCGAAGTACTTCCACGTGCACCTACGTCCAACATCGCCGCAACCAAGCCAAAACCAGTACCCCGCAAGCGGCGCATGGCCGGCCAAGCCACGCTTGCCCACTGCTTGTGTTGCTGCCGAAGAGGCGTGCCCGGTTGACCGTCCCGGCCATGCGTCGCGGAGGTCGAGCGCAGCGGCACACGCGCCCGCAGTCGGCGGCGTCGCAGGACGGGCAGCTCGGCGTCGGCTTCGGCTGTACCAAGTGGAAGGAACGGGCGGCGCTACGCCAGCCTGCCGCCGGCGCTGCTGCGGATCAGGCGTGATCGGCTGACGGCCTCTGCGGCCGGGACGGCTCCACACGGCCTCGCGCGTGCGCGCGCCCACAACTGGTGGCACCACGGTGGGAAGTTGGCTGTACATGGGCTTGACGTTTCACGGGAAACATCACGCCGCCGGAGGAGCCCAATCCCCCGCCCTGGCTCACATTGGCCGAGCTTGCCTCGCCCACTGATGGAGGCCGTCACCCGTTCGCACTTCGTGCAGCGAGGCCGTCGGCACGGGTAGACGAGGCGCTGTTCGACCCTGTCAGTTGCGCGTTGCTGATGCCGACTTGCTGGCCACGTCGTCTCAACCGCTCAGCGCTCTGCTCTCACCGGCGTTGCCCGGGCCGCGCCGAGCGCCACACGCGCGCCCGCAGTCGGCGGCGTTGCCCGGGGCAGGCAGGCCGGTGTGGCCCCGGCGTGCCGAGCGGAAGGACGAGCCGAGCCGCACAGGCTCGCTGCCAGTGCTGCTGCCGACGGGCGCCGGGCTGATCGGCCAAGCCAAGTGTCGTGGAGGGTGGAGTGCTGTGCCATGTGTGCGGGTCCCCAGAGGCGTTGCGAGGGCGGGGCGTCTGGTGCTGGCTACAGCTGTGCCAGGTGGAAGGAACAGGCGAAGGCACGTCGGCCGCTGCTGAGGCGGCGAGATCGGTTGATCGACCCGGCGGTGCACCGTGGTGGGGTGAGTGAAGTGGCGGGCGTGCTGGCAGTCGGCGGCGTCGCAGGGGCGGGGCAGGCCGAGTCGGCCTCGGTCGCGCCGAGTGGAAGGACACGTCGAGCGTGCCGGCCCGCTGATTCGATTGCTGCCGATGGAGCATGATCGGCTGATGGCCTCCGCGCTGCGGTCCGTCCTGGTGCAGGGGCGCGTGTGCCCGCGCCTGGAGTGTCACCATCGGCGAGGTTGGTTGTACTGGGCTTGATGTTTCACGGGAAACGGCGCGTCGCCGATGCCCAGTCCCTCCTTGGCTCGCTGTGGTCGTGCCTGCCTCGTTCCACTGCAGGCGAAGCCGTCACGGTCCCCCCTCGCCAGCAAGGCCGTCGGCAATGGGCGGCGTGGCGCTGTCTCGCCCTGTCCAATGCGTGTTGTTGGTGCCGCCTTGCTGGCGGCGGCGTCGCTCTCATGCCCTCTGCCCTGCCCCGCTGCCGATGATGCTTGATCGGTTGATCGCACGGCCGTCACAGTGGCGGGGTGAGTGGGGTGGCGGGCGTGCTGGCAGTCGGCGGCGCTGCAGGAGCGGGGCGGACGAGTTGGTCTCGGTCGCGTCGGTGGAAGGACATGCCAAGCTCTGCTGGCCCGCTGATTCAGTTGCTGGCGATGGCGCGTGATCGGCTGGTGGCTTCCGCGTTGAGGCCCGTCCTGACGCAGGGCGCTTGTGTCCGCGCCTGGAGCGTCGCCATCGGCGAGGTTGGCTGTACCCGGGGTTGATGTTTCACGGGAAACGGCGCGTCGCTGGGAGCGCAATCCCCCGCACCGCTCGCAGTGGCCGCGCTTGCCTCGTCCACTGCAGGCGAGGCCGTTACCGTTCGCGCCTCGCGTAGCAAGGCCGTCGGCAATGGGCGGACGTGGCAGTTGCCCCACCCTCGCGGTTGCGCGTTGCTGGTGTCGCTTCGCTGGCTGTGTCGCTCTCATGCCCTCCCGCACAGCGCTCGCCGGTGTCGCTGTTTGGGAGCGGGGCTGTCAGACCGCCTTGGCCCAGACGCGCCTTCTGTCGCTCGGCGGCCTCGAGTGCGCTGGAGTTGCTCGTGGAGTTCTGGCGCGGGCCGTCCGTGCGTCAGGGCGAGATTGTCGGGCTGCTGTTGTCGATGCTTCGGTCCTGCCTCGTGGGCAGTCCCTCGCTTCGTCCGCCTTGGTTCTGGGGTGTCTTCAGGCGTGTGGGGCGCTGGCTGACTGGCGGGGTGCCTTGGTGGGAGCGAGTCGTTCCCTCGGGGTGTGAGGTCTCTGGGGGCTGGGGCGGGGTGTTGTGGGGGTGCTCTTTGGGGATTCTTGGTGTGGTTGGGCGCTGGACCTCTGGTGTGGTGGGCCGTATGTTCCGGCGGAGAGCATGTCTCGCGGAGTTCGGCCCTGGGAGGCTCGGTTGGATCGCGAAGAGATGTGGCGGCATATCGAGGAGCAGCGTTCGGCGGTTGCGGACGCCCTGACGGACCTTCGGCCGGACGAGTGGGAGCAGCCGTCGCTGTGCGAGGGGTGGCGGGTGCGGGACGTCGTTGCCCATGTGGGGTTGGGGGCGGAGATCACGTTGGACACGGCGCTGCGGGAGCTCGTCCGGGCGCGCGGGGACTTTCACGGGATGATCCGGGAGACGGCGATCGAGCGTGCGGCGCTGCCTACCGAGGAGCTGATCGCGATCGTGCGGAAGGGGGCTCTTCTGCGGCGGCGGGCTCCCGGGACTACGACCAAGGAACCCTTGCTGGACATCCTCGTCCACGCGCAGGACATCTTCGCTCCTCTCGGGCGCGAGTTCGCGATGCCGGTGGAGCCGGCGTTGGTGGCGGCCGATCGCATCTGGCAGATCCCTCCGCCTTTCGGTTTCGGCGCCAAGAAGCGTCTTCGCGGGCTGCGCGTGGAGGCCACGGACGTGCGGTGGGTGCGGGGAGACGGTCCGACGGTGTCCGGTCCGCTCAAGGCCGTCGTTCTTCTGCTCGCGGGACGCGAGACTGCGGCACTCCCGCATCTATCGGGAGAGGGGCTGGAAGTCCTGGCCGCGCGTAGTTGAGAGCCCTGTGCTTCTTGCGTTGACCGCCGCATGCTCATCGGCGGTGCCTTCGTGCTCCTCCGGGAGGTCTCTGCTCCGGAGGTTGCCGTCGCCTATTTGGGTGGGTGGCTTCGTGTCGAGGGCCGGGGTGGGTCGGCCCTGTTTCACGTGAAACGGGGTAGCGCGGTGGAGCGGTCTTGTCGGGTGGTCAGGCCAGGCGGGACTGGAGGAGGGACTCGCAGACCTCACCGAGGTCCAGGCCGGCGACGCTGACAGCGCGGGGGAGGAGGCTCGTCTCCGTCATGCCGGGGGCGACATTGACCTCCAGGAAGTGGACTTCGCCGTCCGGGGAGACGATGAGGTCGGTGCGGGAGATGTCGCGCAGGCCGAGGGTGCGGTGGGTGGTGACGGCGGCGGCCGTGGCGCGGGCGGCGGCGTCCGGGGACAGGCGCGCGGGGGTGATGAACTCGGTGTCGCCGGCGTCGTAGCGGGCCGTGTAGTCGTAGAGGCGGCCGGGCGTGACGATCTCGACGGCAGGGAGCGCGGTGGGGACGCCGTCCTGCTCGATGACGCTGACGGCCACCTCGGTGCCGGAGACGTAGCGCTCGACGAGTGCGGCGTCGCCGTAGGCGAAGCAGCTGACCATGGCGGCGGACAGCTCGGACGGTTCGTGGACGACGGATGCGCCCAGCGCGGAGCCGCCGCGGGTCGGCTTGACGAACAGAGGCAGGCCGAGCGCGTCCACGATGCGGGCGAGGACGGACGCCGCGCCGAGGTCGTGGAAGACCTCCTTCGGGAGGGCGACGGAGTCGGGGGTCCGGAGGCCGGCGCGGCGGACGACGGACTTGGCGGTCGGCTTGTCCCAGGCGACACGGCAGGCGTCCGGACGGGCGCCGAGGTAGGGCACGCCGACCAGTTCGAGGACGTCGCGGATCGAGCCGTCCTCCCCCGAGGCGCCGTGCAGGACGGGGAAGACGATGTCCGGCGGGTCGTCGGTCAGCGCGTCCAGGAGTGTCGCGTCGGCGTCGCGTAGTTCGACCGGGATGTCGCGGGCGCGCAGCGCGTCGGTGACGCGGCGGCCGGACCGGAGCGACACCTCCCGCTCGTACGACAGGCCTCCGGCGAGGACGACGACATGCCCGAGTTCCACCGCTGGTGCCCCTCTTGGATGGTGTGGTGCGCGCCGGGCGCCCCCGGCGCGCGTTTCACGTGAAACCGTCAGACGACGTCCGGACCCGGCGTCTGGACGCCGGTGGTCGCGCTGCCGACGGCGCCGCCGAACGTGTCGCGGAGGCTGATCTCGTTCTCGATCACCGTCGCGAGCCGCCGGACGCCCTCCCGGATCCGGTGCGGTTCCGGGAAGCAGTACGACAGCCGCAGGTGCCGGTGCCCGTCGCCGTCCGCGTAGAAGCCGGTGCCGGGAACGTAGGCGACCCGCTCGGCGATCGCGCGCGGGGCCATCGCCTTGGAGTCGAGCCCCTCGGGGAGGGTGAGCCAGACGAAGAAGCCGCCGGCGGGACGCGTCCAGGTGCAACCCTCGGGCATCCAGTGGTCAAGGGATTCCAGCATCGCGTCACGGCGCGCCCGGTACAGCTCGCGGAAGTCCTTGATCTGCTCCCGCCACGGCTGCGTGGCGAGGTACTCGCGGACGGCGAGCTGGGAGAAGTTCGACGGGCACAGGATCGCGGACTCGGCGGCCAGGACGAGCTTGGCCCGCACCGCGTGCGGCGCGAGCACCCAGCCGACGCGGAGGCCGGACGCGATCGTCTTGGAGAACGAGCCGAGGTAGATGACGCGCTCGGAGTCGTCCGCGCGCAGCGCGCGCATGGGGTCGCCGTCGAAGCCGAGGAGCCCGTACGGGTTGTCCTCGACGACCAGGATGTCGTACTCGGCGCAGATCTCCAGGATCTGCGCGCGGCGGGCGGTGGTGAGGGTGACGCCGGCCGGGTTCTGGAACGTCGGGACGGTGTAGAGGAACTTGACGCTGCGCCCCTGGGCGCGGAGGGAGGCGAGCGTCTCGCGGAGCGCGGACGGGATGAGTCCGGCCTCGTCCAGCGGGACGTGCACGACGTCGGCCTGGTAGGACGCGAACGTGCCGAGCGCGCCGACATAGGACGGGGCCTCGGCGAGGACGACGTCGCCCGGGTCCACGAAGATCTTGGTGATGAGGTCGAGCGCCTGCTGCGCGCCGACGGTGACGACCACGTCGTCCGGGGACGCGTGGACGCCCTCCAGGGACATGACCTCGCAGATGTGCTCGCGGAGCTTCTCGTCGCCCTGCGCGGACCCGTACTGCAGCACCTCGGCGCCCTTGCCGGCGACGAGCTCGCCGATCATCTCCCCGACGGCGTCGAGGGGGAGCGCGGACACGTAGGGCGCCCCGCCCGCGAGGGAGACGATCTCCGGCCGCGCGACCATCGCGAACAGGGCCCGGATCTCGGATGGCACCATGCCGGCGGCGCGGGCGGCGTAGCGATCGGCGTAGACGTCCGTACGCGAATGCTGTTCCACGAGGCACCTCCGGGTGTGATGACTTCCCTGCAAACTACGCCATGGCGGCCGCGCCGGACCGCTTCGGGTGTGGCGTGCCGCCGGGTTGGGGAAACTCCTGTCCGATACGATGCCCGCGGGTCCCGGTTGGTTGCCGGGTAGTTCCGCCGTCACGGGTTCCAGGCCCGGCGGGCGAGGTTCGAGGCAGGGGGTGCCGACCCGGTGTCGCGTCGTCTCGTCAACATCACGCTGGACAATCTCGACGATCTGCCGCATCGCTGTCGCGGTTGCGTGTTCTGGGAGCTTGATCCGGTCAGCCGGGACCGTGCGCTGGAGAGCGGCGACTCGGGCTTGGAGAAGGAGGCGTGGATCTCCTCGACGCTGCTGGAGTGGGGCAGCTGCGGCAAGATCGCGTACGTGGACAACGTCCCGGCGGGGTTCGTGATGTACGCGCCGCCGCTGTACGTGCCGCGCTCGGTGGCGTTCCCGACGAGCCCGGTCAGCGCGGACGCCGTGCTGCTGATGACCGCGCACATCCTGCCGGAGTTCGCGGGCGGCGGGCTCGGCCGGATGCTCGTCCAGGGCGTCGCGAAGGACCTGACCCGGCGCGCGGTGAAGGCGATCGAGGCGTTCGGCGACCTGAAGGGCGAGGAGGGCGGGTGCATGGTGCCCGCCGACTACCTGCTGTCGGTCGGGTTCAAGACGGTCCGGCCGCACCACCGGTATCCGCGGCTGCGGCTGGAGCTGAAGTCGGCCCTGTCGTGGCGTGAGGACGTCGAGGTGGCCCTGGAACGGCTGCTGGGCTCCATGACACCGGAGGGGGCGCTACGACCCGTCTGAGGCGATCTGAGCCGGTTTGCACGTGTGGCCCGCATTCCATCGCGGAGTGCGGGCCACACGCTTTCGCGCTCGCCGCGGGAGACGGGGAGGCGGCTCGGGAAGCTCAGATGAACTCGGCGAGGTCGCGGAGCAGGGCGGCCTTCGGCTTGGCGCCCATGATCTGCTTGACGACCTCGCCGTCCTTGTAGACGTTCATCGTCGGGATCTGCATGATGCCGTACTGCTGCGGCACCGTCGGGTTCTCGTCGATGTTCATCTTCACGATCTCGATCTTGTCGCCGTGCTCCTTGGAGATCTCCTCCAGGATCGGCGACACCATCCGGCACGGGCCGCACCACTCGGCCCAGAAGTCGACGAGCACGGGCTTGTCGTTCTTCAGGACCTCGGTCCCGAAGTCGGCGTCGGTCACGGCTTTCATGGTTCTCCTTCTGTTTCGCGCGACGGACGGGTCCCCGACCCGATGCCGCCCGTGCCTGCGGAATCAAGACCCGCCCGGGGAGCGGGTCAGCGTGTACAAGAGCCCGATGCCGCCGCGCCGGTCGCTCGGACCGGTCGGCGGCGGTGGGACGCGACCGGCTCGGGAATCCGACCGGCCTCGGCCTTGGCGGCCGGGCCGGTCGGGTTCGCGAAACGGGTCAGGCTTGCGCGACGGTCTCGGCGGCGTCCTGGTCCTGGAGCCAGCGCTCGGCGTCGATCGCCGCCGAGCAGCCGCTGCCGGCCGCCGTGATCGCCTGCCGGTAGATGTGGTCGACGACGTCGCCGCAGGCGAACACGCCCGGGATCTTCGTCCGCGTGGTCGGCGAGTCGACCAGCAGGTACCCGTCGGTGTCGGTCTCCAGCTGGCCGTCGAACAGCTCGCTGCGCGGGTCGTGCCCGATCGCGATGAACAGCCCGGTGATCTCCAGCGGCGACTCGGTCCCGTTCTTGGTGTTGCGCACCGTGACGCCGGTGACCCGGTCGTCGCCCTGGATCGACACGACCTCGCTGTCCCACAGGAAGCGGATCTTGTCGTTGGCGAACGCCCGGTCCTGCATGATCTTGGAGGCGCGCAGCTCGTCCCGGCGGTGGATGACGGTGACCGTCCGGGCGAACTTCGTCAGGAAGATCGCCTCCTCCATCGCGGTGTCGCCGCCGCCGACGACCGCGATGTCCTGCTCGCGGAAGAAGAAACCGTCACAGGTCGCACACCACGACACGCCGCGCCCCGACAGCCGCTTCTCGTCGGGCAGGCCGAGCTCCCGGTACCCCGACCCGGTCGCCACGATGACGGTCCTGGCCAGGTAGGTCTCGTCGCCGACCTTGACGACCTTGGGGTCGGCGGTCAGGTCGACCTCGGTGACATCGTCGGTGATCAGCTCGGCGCCGAACCGCTCGGCCTGCTTGCGCAGGTTGTCCATGAGGTCCGGCCCCATGATCCCGTCGGGGAAGCCGGGGAAGTTCTCCACGTCGGTGGTGTTCATCAGCGCGCCGCCGGCCGTCACCGACCCCTCGAACACCAGCGGCTTCAGGTCGCCGCGAGCCGCGTAGACGGCGGCCGTGTAACCCGCGGGCCCGGACCCGATGATGATGACGTTACGGACGTCGCTCACTGTTCTGCGCCTCTCCTCGTTGGCCGTCGGTGCCGCACGTACCGGCCTGCCAGTCGCGTCAACCGATCCTAGGCCCCGGGGATTCCCGGGACACCATGACCGGCCGTCCTACCAGGTGGTGTGCCCTCTAGGGTGTGGTGCATGGCACGCATCCTGCTCCTCCACTCGATGTACGGGCTGCGCCCGGCGGTGCACCAGGCGGCGGACCGGCTCCGCGCGGCCGGGCACGAGGTCCACGTCCCCGACCTGTACGACGGCCGCGTCGTCGACACGGCCGAGGAGGGGTTCGCGATCAAGGAGGAGATCGGCCGGGACGAGCTGCTGCGCCGCGCCGTGCACGCGGCGGCCCCGCTGATCGGCGACGGCGGCCTGGTCTACGCGGGCTTCTCGCTCGGCGGGTCCATCGCCCAGAACCTCGCGTTCGCCGACGAGAGGGCCGGCGGGCTGCTGCTGATGCACGGCACGTCCGACATCGCGGAGGACGCGTCGACCGAGGTCCCGGCGCAGCTGCACGTCGCCGACCCGGACACCTGGGAGCCCGTCGACTGGCTGAACGCCTGGTACCTGCGGATGCGCAAGGCGGGCGCGGACGTCGAGGTCTTCCGCTACCGGGGCGCCGGCCACCTGTTCACCGACCCCGACCTCCCCGACTACGACGCCGACTCGGCGGAACGCGCCTGGACGATCGCCCTCGCCTTCCTCGACTCCCTCTGACCTCGCCCCGCCCCACGACACGAGCGCCGCGATGCGCCTGGCACCGGAATCATGGCGAGCAGCGAGAGTGCGCTCCACCCGGAGCGTGGCGAACGGCAAGGGTGCGCTGAGCCGAGAGCGTCGCGGGCACTGAGAAGAGTGTCGCGCGTACTGGCAAAGGTGCCAGCGATGCCGCCAGTACCCCGGCTCCAGCGTTGAGTACCCGCAGCCTCGCGCGAACTGGGGATCACGCAGGTGTCAAAGGTGTCAGAGACGTCGCGGGTATCCGGAACGTCGTGAGTGTGCGTGACCGTTGCGGGTGGCGTGGTCAGTGGGTTGTAGGGACGTGGGGGGACCGGCCGTTCTCGGGGGTGGGTCCGAGAACGGCGGGTGTGGCGCCCGTCAGGCGTTCTCCAGCTTCTTCAGGACGTGCTGGTTCTGGGCGGAGCAGGTCGGGCCGACCACCCAGATGTTCCATTTGCCGGTGCCGACGCCGTGGACGGCGATGACGATCGCCGGGGCGCCCTCGTACTGGGCGTTGTCGACGAGGACGGGCGTCAGACCGCGGGTGACGCCGGTGACGCATCCCTTGAGCTGCGCGGACGGTGCGTCCGACGCGCTCTTGAGCCGCTGCCCGTCGGCGAGCAGCCGGTCGACCTGGGCGCCGAGGGTGCCGGCGCGGTAGTCGGTGCCGCTGCGGGCGACCGTGAAGGCCCCGGCCGGGGCGGCGTTCGGGGCGACCCCGTGTGCCGCACCTGATTGGTCGGGATTATCCTGCGCGGGCGTCGACGCCTGACCGTGGTCGCCGCTCACGTCGTCCAATGCCATCGTGCCGACCATCGCGCCGCCGCCGACGACGATCACCGCCGCCGCGGCCGCGGACAGTATCCGCCAATGCCGCCTTCCGCGCCGCTGCTCCATGCTCACCACGGTGGCGCTGTGCATGGACTCCGCGGCGATGGCGGTGTCGATGCGCTCGGCCAGTTCGGCGGGCATGGACGGTACGGGTGCCTCCGCCAGGATCCGGGAGACGTCCGCAAGGTCGGCGGACAGCTCACGGCATTCGGCGCAGGTGTCGAGGTGCGCGTTGACGGAGGCGGCTTCGTCGTCTTCGAGCAATCCCTCGGCCAGGTCGGCGAGGACCTCGTAGTCATAGTGTGCGGGGTTCACTTGGGCATGCCACCTCCTTCCACACCTCCGACGTTTTTGCCGTCCCGTCGGTTCCGGTGGTGGGTGAGAAGGGGCGCGAGGCGGGCGCGCCCGCGCGCGCACCGGCTCTTGATCGTTCCGGGCGGAACCTCCATGACCTGGGCCGCGTCGTCGACGGAGTAGCCCATCATGTCGACGAGGACGAGGGCGGCGCGCTGCTCGTACGGCAGCTGCTCCAGGGCGGTGCGGACGTCGAGGGACACCCCGTGCGCGTCGGTCGGGTCGGGCATCTTCGGCGCGACGGCGTCGAACGTCGCGTCGTCGCCCATCGGCGTCGCCGGCCGGACGGACTTGCGCCTGATGCGGTCCAGGCAGGCGTTCACCACGATGCGGTGCAGCCAGGTCGTGACGGCGGCGTCCCCGCGGAACCGCCCGGCCGCGCGGAACGCCGACAGGCACGCGTCCTGCAGCGCGTCCGCCGCCTCCTCCGGGTCGCCGAGGGTGCGGACGGCGACGGCCCACATGCGGTCGCGGTGCCGGTGGACGAGTTCGGCGAACGCGTGCGGGTCCCCCTGGGCGTGGCGGGCGAGGAGCTCCTTGTCGGGCACCTCGCCGACCCGATGCATGCTCACCGAGGTCATGAGCGACCGCTTTCTCGTTCGGGACGCCCGCTCGGTGCCGGACGTCCGCGACCGGCTGCTGGGGTTGGCACCACAGATTCCTGGGGGCGAGGGGACATTCTGCTCACAGGCACGATACAGACAAGAGCAACTCCACGTCACAGCCCTTGTGCACAGTGCGGACGACGGTCAGCCGGCGGCGCCGTAGACGGTGACCTCCCCGAGCCTGCCCTTGAGGGACGTGGGCAGGGTGGTGAACCAGACGAGCACGTACTGCCCGGTGGCCTCGGGGGACGCGGTGATGGTCAGCTCGCCGCCGGTGGCGGGCTGCTGGCCGATGCGCTTGAGGTCGCCGGGGGACTTGGAGTCTCCGACCCTGACCTGCAGCATCCCGCCGCTCTCGGACGAGTAGATCTTGACCTTGGCGACCTTGACCGGCTTGCCCATGTCGAGCAGGACGCCCATGCCCTTGGAGTAGTTGCCGAACTTGGCGTCGTTGTAGCTCTGCGTCTCCCACGAGCCGCTCGGCTTGCCGTCGATGACGGATTCGACGCCCTTGCCGATGGAGGTGTCGGGGTGGCCGGGCTTGGAGTCCTGGAGGGCCTCGGCGCCCACGGCCTGCAGTTTCACCGTGGTCGGCGCGGGCGGGGCGCTCGTCTTGCCGTTGTCGGTGGGGCCGCCGCCCTCGGGCTCGCCGCCGCCGGTGCCGGTCAGCGCCCAGGCGCCGATGCCGACGATGACGGTCAGCGCGGCCGCGGCGACGCCGAGCAGCGCGCGGTTCGCGGGGCGCTTGGACGCGCCGTGCCCGTGCGCCGGCGCCGTGCGGGTGGAGGTGGACGCGGGCGGCGGAGGCGGCGGGGCGTGCTGGGTGCGCGGCGGCGGGACGTGCGAGGCCGGCTCGGGGGGCCGGTGGGGCTGCGTCGCGGCGGGCGGCGGGTTCGAGGGGCGGCGGGCCGGGGCGGGACGCGGGGACGGCGGCGCGGCGTTGCCGAGCCCGGCGAACAGCGGCAGCGGGGTGCGCGGGACGCCGCGCAGCGCCTTCGCGAGGTCGCCGGGCGAGGCGATCGGGTCGGCCTGCATCCCGGGGCCGATGCCGAGGCAGCGGCAGACGATGGCGTCGACGGCGTGCGAGATGCCGGCCTGCACCTGCCGGGGCGCGTGCGGAACCCCGTCGGTCGCGGGCGCGGCGGGCAGGTCGGAGAGGTCGGGGTCGCCGGGCCAGTGCGCGGTGAGCGCCGCGTACAGCATCCGGCCGAGGCCGCGGACGTCCTCGGCGGCGGGGTCGGCGGCGGTGCGGTCGTGCAGCACGGCGTCGGTCGCGATGCCGAGGATCTTGACGGTGCCGCCGGTCGTCCACACGAGGTCGCGGGGGGTGAGGCACAGGTGCGACAGCCCCGCGGCGTGGGCGGCGGCGACCGCCTCGGCCGCCTCGTACAGCAGGGTCGCGGCGCGGCCGGGCTCCAGCGGGGCCTTGCCGAGCATGCCCTCCAGGGTCTCGCCGGCCACCCATTCGCTGACGACGTAGGCGCTCTCGCCCGAGTCGTCGGCATCGAACACCTGGGTGCAGCGGGGGTCGGTCAGCCGGCTGGCCGACCGCGCGGACGTGACGGCCTCGGCGATCCGGGGGAACTCGGGATCGAAGGTGCGGACGGCGACCGCCCGCGCGAGGATCTCGTCGATGGCCTTCCAGAGCGACGATCCACCGGAATCGCTGATGCGCTCTTCGAGGCGGTAGCGGCCGGCGAGACGCGTGCCGGGCTCGATGACTGACGTGCTCACGGCAACGTCCTGCACAGGTGGTCAGATCCCATGTTCGTGGCGTGGCAGCTTACGCCTCCGACCCTCCTCTTTGCGTTCCCCAGGGTGTCGCCCCGCAAGCCGTAGTCCCCCACATGGTAGTGCTTACTCGCCTGAGTGGCCGCCTTATCGCCGCGCGTCCTTTTTTACTTTGGGAGGTGTTCGTCTTCCCGTCCGGCTACTGCCGCACCGGAGGACGGCGTTCTACCGTGGTCAGCGGCCGGGCAGCCGCCGCGCGAACGTCGCGATCGTCGTCTGGATCTCCTCCACCCGCATCAGCTTGGCGAACAGCACGTACAGCAGCCCGCCGCCGACGGAGCCGACGACCAGGGTGACCAGCGCGGGGAGCAGCGACGACGTGCCGCCGGCGGCGGCGTCCGCGACGGTGTGCGCGGCGTAGCCGAACCCGATCAGCGGCCAGACCGCGACGAGCAGCTTCAGGTGGCCGGTGGCGATCCGCCGGCCGTCGATGCCGCCGAGCTTGCGGCGCAGCACCAGCCAGCAGGTGATGGTGCCGACCACGTTGGTGAGCGCGAACCCGCCGGCGATGCCGACCACGATCCACTTGACGCCCAGGACGTTGTAGGCGGTGAACGCCAGCGTGATGTTGCACGTGGTGACGACGAGGCCGATGAGCGCGGGCGTCCGGGTGTCGCCGTGCGAGTAGAAGACCCGCAGCATCAGCTGGTAGATCGAGAACGGCACGAGCGCGATCGCGAACATCTGCATGACCCGCGCGATGACGAGGGCGTCGTCGGGCGAGGTGTTGCCGTGCGCGAACAGCACGGTGGTGATCTCCGGGCCGAGCACCAGCATCAGCGCCGCCGCCGGCATGATGATCACCGAGGAGAGCCGCAGCCCGCTGGAGAACGCGGCGCGCACGTCGGCGGTCTTGCCCTCGGCGGCGAACCGGCTCATCCGCGGCAGCAGCGCGGTGATCACCGAGACGCCGACGATCGCGTACGGCAGCTGGAAGAGCTGGTAGGCGTTGAAGTACGGGGTGTAGCCGTAGCCCTCGCCGAACCCGGCGTTCGCGGCGTTCTTCCCGGCGGCGTTCGTCAGCGCGGTGACGACGGCGAGCGCGGCCTGGGTGGCGATGACGTACAGCAGCGTCCAGCCGGCCATGCGGCCGACCTCGCCGATCTCGCCGCGCTTGAAGTCCAGCCGGGGCCGCCAGCGGAACCCGACGCGGCGCAGCGACGGCCACAGCGCGATCGTCTGCAGGACGATGCCGCCGGTGGTGCCGATCGACAGCAGCATGAGCTGGGAGTCGGTGATGTTGGACGGGTCGACGCGGCCGGTGGTGATCGCCAGGAACGCGCCGCCGACCGCGATCACCACGATGTTGTTCAGCACCGGCGCCCACATCGGGGCGCCGAAGCTGCCGCGCGTGTTCAGGATGGCTCCGGCGAACGCGCCGACGCCGTAGAAGAACAGTTGCGGCAGGAAGAACCGCGCGAACAGGACGGCGACCTTGCGCGAGTCGCCGTCGTAGCTGCCCGCCAGGACGTCGATGAACAGCGGCGCGCACAGCACCGAGACGACGGTGAGGACGCCGAGGCCGATCACCGCGAGGGTGAACACGCGCTGCTCGTACTGCTCGCCGTAGGTGCGGTCGCGCTGCTTGGCGCGCACCAGCAGCGGGACGATGACGCTCGTCAGGATGCCGCCGAGCAGCAGGTCGTAGATCTGGTTGGGGATCGTGTTGGCGGTGTTGTAGGCGTTCGCCAGCAGCCCGGTGCCGAGCGCGGCGACGATGACGGCGGTGCGCAGGAACCCGGTGATGCGGGACGCGAGCGTGCCGATCGCCATGATCGCGCCGGAGCGCAGGATGCCGCCGGACGTGCCCTTCCCGCCGCCGTCCCCGTCGCCCTCACCGGGCGGGGGGACGGGTGTGTCGACGACCGTCTCCGCGACGGGCGCGCCGCCGGGGACGGGAAGGTCAATCGCCGTCTCGGCGGCGACGTTCCCCGCGCCGGGCGGTCTGCCCGTCGGCGGCGGGCTCGGGTATCCCGCCGGGTTCGGCGCGGTCCGCGGCGGCGGGCCCGGCGGCCTCGGCGGCGGACCCTGCGGCCCCGGCCCCTGGGGGCCGTGCGGCGGCGGACCCGGGGGCCGCTGGGGCGGACCCTGGCGGGGCGCTTGCGGCGGACCCTGTGGATATCCCTGGCCCGGCGGCGGGCCCTGAGGCGGGGGACTCTGGGGTGGCGGACCCTGCGGCGGCCGGCCCTGCCCCGGATATCCCGGGGAACTCGGCGGCGGGTACCCCGGCCCCTGGGAACCCGGGACCTGGGAACCCTGTCCCCCGCTCCCCTGGTCCCGCCGATCCCATTCCGGTCGACCCGTCACCGGCTGCCTCCGCTTTCCGGCGGCGCCTCGCTCTGATGGCCCGCACTCCGACGCCCCCGAAGAGTACGGCAAGTCCGCCGCCGGTGATGAGCAGTGCGAGCCGCCCATAGCCGGTGACGTTCACGGTGATGGACTCGCCGGTCCCGTACGTCCGGCGGGGCGAGCCCGGGGTACGCAGCTCCAGCTGGACGTGGAAGTTGCCGTTGCCGGCCGCCTGCGCGGGGATCCACCGCTGGGCCTTCTGGCCGGGCTGCAGCTCGATGATCGCGTCCTCGGGCTCCAGCCGGCCGAGCCTGAGCTTGGCGCTGTTCTCCGAGGTGGCGACGAGGTGGACCTTGACGGCCTGGTCGGGCAGCCTGTTCTCGATGAGCACGGGCAGGCGGCCCGAACTGCCGCCCATCAGCACCCGCTTGCTCTTGGCGGTGACGATGCGGACCTGGTTCATGTCCGCCGCGAGCTCGTCCTTCAGCTGGTTGCGGGCCGCCCGCGCGTGCCGGGCCGACGCCCGCCACGCCGCCGACTCCAGGCGCAGCACCGACCGCTCGTAGGAGATCTTGGCCGGGCCGGTCATCACGGCCTGGAACGTCGCGGCCTCCTCGGCGATCTCCTGCACCTGCCGCAGGTGCGCGTCGCCGATCTCGTACTGCTGGTAGTCGTCGGAGTAGCCGTTGAAGACGCGGCCCTGCGGCGCGACCGACTCGATCTTGCTGAGCGGCACCGCGCGCAGCCAGCCGGCCTTCTTGGTGTACCTGAGCAGGTTCTTCGCGACCCCGCCGGCGGGGTTCCAGTACCGGTCGGGGGCGACGACGAGGGTGCGCTGCCGGTTCGGCGCCTCCGCCGCGATCATCGCGGTCTCGGCCAGGAAGCGCTGCTCGCCGAGCAGCCCCCCGGAGGCCGTCTGGGACCCCTCGCTGACGATCTGGTTGATCTTCTCGTCGTAGAGGAGCGCCTTGCGGTCGCCGTAGTGGGTCGGGAGGGTCGTCGTCGCGTTCGGCAGCGCGCCGGCCGCCGGGTCCTGGAACTGGGAGCTGCTCATCAGGAACGAGCCGCCGTTCTTCAGGGCGTTCTTGGCGAGCTGGTCGACCGTGCCGGGACCGGCGGCGCCGGCCGGCGGCCAGGCGACACGGGCGTTCGCGGCGCGTCCGAGCACCTGCGTCGCGACGCCGGTGTTCCGCTCGGCGAACGCGTCGGCGATGTCGCGGGGCGTCTTGCGGCGGACGAGGGCCACGACGTCCGGGTCGGCGTAGGGGAGGACGAAGTACGGGTCCTTCTTGCTGGCGTTCTTCAGCGCGGTCAGCCAGGCCGCTGCGGCGGCGCTCTTGTCCTTCTGGACGCCCTTCTTCGCGCCGGGCGCCCGGACCGTGTAGTCGCCGACTGCCATCTGCCGGACGTCGTCCAGCAGCGCCGGGTCGATCGCCCAGGTGACGGACGTGTCGGTGGCGGCCGCCGCGTCGACGAGCCTGTTCAGCCGCCCGCCGGCCGCCACGTCCGCGGCGAGGTCGTCGTCGAGGAACGTCCGGTCGTTGGTGCGGTGCATCTGGTCGGCGAGCGGCAGCACCCAGCCGACCGACACCGGGTTGAACCGGCGGTCCTTCGGCATGAACGTCAGGAAGGTCGTGATGCCGCCGACGACCTGCTGCGCGGAGTTCAGCACCTCGACGCCGACCGGGTAGACGCCGGGCGTACCCGTCGGGGGGCGGAGGCCCAGCTGCTTGACCGTGGTCTTGAACGTCCAGCTCTGCTTCACGCCGGGCGCGGCGGCGCCGGGGAGTTGCTGGACCGGGCCGACGTTCGGCAGCGCGTTCGGTGTCGCGGCGGCGTACTGGTCGAGCTGGCTGCGGCTGGTGACGGGCTGCGCGCTGTACCGGAGCCGCAGGCTGAGCCCGGGCAGCTGGTGGTCGGTGCGGTTCTTCGCCAGCCCGGAGATCTCGATCCGCGACTTCTCGTTGACGCTCTTGGGGTCGACCTTGCTCAGCGCCATGGCCACCTGCGCGCGCGCCTTGCCCTGCGCGGGCGCCTGTGCGCGCGCCTGCGCAGGGGCGTGCCGGGCGAGGGCCGGGGACGCCAGCGTCGTCGGCGCCGCCATGGCCATACAGGGCAGCAGAGCGGCCAGCGCCACCGCGCGTTTGACCGTCCTCACGCCTTACCGGCCGCCTCAGGACGGCGGGCGAACATTTCCCGCACCACGGCTCGATGGTAGTCCGTCGCCGTGTTCGGTTTCTCCGCTCTCGGCACCGGATGTCGTCGTGCTCAGGCGCCGGAGCGGGCGGTCTCGGGTTCGCCGGCGGACGGCGCCGCGGGAGCGGGGGCGGGCGGGACCGCGGGGGACGGGAGGGACGCGGCGGGCAGCAGGTCCATCGGCTTCGCGTGGCACAGGGCGTACAGGGAGCCGCCCCGGATGCCGAGGGCGGTCGACGCCTCCCCGGTCGCGGTGTAGACGACGTCGTCGGTGTCCAGGCCGCCGGCCAGCAGCGGGTCGATGAGCAGCGGCATCGAGTCGGGCAGCAGCAGCGGGCAGACGAGCCCGGCCGCGTATTCGGTGACGGCGTTCACGAGGTCGGGGTGCGCGGGCCGGACGGTGCGGGCGCCGACCGCGCGGCGGACCGCCTCGGCCGGGAGCCGCCGGCCCGCCGGGACTATCACTCCCGCCAGGAAGCGGCGGCCTCGCCGGCCGCCGTCGCGCCCGAGGACGCCGTCGCGCCCGAGGACGCCGTCGCCCGCGCGGCCGCCCTCATATGCGTGGACACTCTCGCCCGCCCTGCCGCCCTCGCACGCGTAGACGCGCGTCACCAGGCACCGCTCCGCCGGGAGCCCGAGGGCCTTCGGGAGTTCGTCGGCGGTGGTCATCGCGACGGGCAGCCGCACGATCTCGTGCAGGATCTCCCATTCGAGCAGCGCGCGGTGGATGGCGAGAGCGTCCTTCATGTTGGGCTCCATCCCGCGGGGGTCTCCCCGCTCACCCCCGGAACTGGTTTCGCTGTGTCCCCGTGCTTCGCACTCTGTGGGGGATATCCCCACATACCCGGAACGAGTGGCCTAACTCGCGTCATACGTCACGTAAACCCTTGTGATGCGCCTCTGCCGCACGTGCGGCGGACCGGGGCCCTTGGGATCCCGCTACCGTTGTCGTGCGGGAGGTTCACCGGCGGTCGCGCTGGCGTCATCGGGGTGCCCAGAACGTAACCCGGAGATCGCGGCATGTGAAGGGGCGCGTCCGGCTCCGGCCCCGCAAAGGCTCTCGCGCGGACCCCCGCCGATCGCCATAAAGTCCTTTGTCAGCCCGTCAATCAAGGAAATACGCTCGATGGCCGTGCCCAACCAGAACGTGACCCCAGAGTCCTCGCGGCGCATCGCGATCGCCGAGCTGCTGCGCGGCATCGCGCCCGTCGCCGACGACCTCGGCGCCCTGTTCGCGGCGGCCGGTCACGAACTGGCGCTGGTCGGCGGGCCGGTCCGGGACGCGCTGCTGCGCCGTCCGACCAAGGACGTCGACCTCACCACCGACGCGCCGCCCGAGCGCACCCTGGAGATCATCCGCGACTGGGCGGACGCGCACTGGACGATCGGCATCGAGTTCGGCACGGTCGGCCTCCGCAAGAGCGGCGTCGAGCTGGAGATCACCACCTACCGCAGCGAGTCCTACGACCCGAAGTCCCGCAAGCCGGACGTCTCCTACGGGACGTCCCTCGTCGAGGACCTCCGCCGCCGCGACTTCGCCGTCAACGCGATGGCCGCGCGGCTGCCCGGCCACGAGTTCGTCGACCCGTTCGGCGGACTCACCGACCTGCAGCGCAAGGTCCTGCGGACGCCCGGCAGGCCCGAGGACTCCTTCAGCGACGACCCGCTGCGGATGCTGCGCGCCGCCCGCTTCGCCTCGCAGCTCGGCTTCACCGTCGCGCCCGACGTCGTCCGCGCGATGAAGGACATGGCGGGCCGCATCGAGATCGTCTCCGCCGAGCGGATCCGGGACGAGCTGTCCAAGCTGATCTGCGGCCGCTACCCGCGGCAGGGCCTGGCGCTGCTGGTCGAGACGGGCCTCGCCGCGCACGTCCTGCCGGAGCTGCCGATGCTGCGCCTGGAGATCGACGAGCACCACCGGCACAAGGACGTCTACGAGCACTCGCTGATCGTCCTGGAGCAGGCGATCGCGCAGGAGCAGGACGGGCCCGACCTCGTGCTGCGCCTCGCCGCGCTGCTGCACGACATCGGCAAGCCGAAGACACGCCGGTTCGAGGCCGGCGGCCGGGTGTCGTTCCACCACCACGAGGTCGTCGGCGCGAAGATGACCCGCAAGCGGCTGACCGCGCTGCGCTACCCGAAGGACGTCATCAACGAGGTGTCCCGGCTGGTGGAGCTGCACCTGCGCTTCCACGGCTACGGCACCGGCGAGTGGACCGACTCCGCCGTCCGCCGCTACGTCCGCGACGCCGGGCCGCTGCTGTCCCGGCTGCACAAGCTGACCCGCGCCGACTGCACCACCCGCAACAAGCGCAAGGCCGACCGGCTCCGCCGCACCTACGACGACCTGGAGCAGCGGATCGACCGGCTCGCGGAGGAGGAGGAGCTCGCCGCGATCCGGCCGGAGATCGACGGCAACGAGATCCAGGAGATCCTCGGCATCGGGCCGGGCCCGCTCGTGGGCCGGGCGTACAAGTTCCTCCTCGAACTCCGCCTCGACCGCGGCATGATCGGCAAGGACGCCGCCGCGGCGGAACTCCGCCGCTGGGCCGCTGCCGAGGGCCTCCTCCCGGACGCCGGTGCCGACGCCGACGATGGCGTGGCGTCCGATGCCGACGGGGCGGCCCCGTCCTCCGACTCGGCCGTGAAGGGCGACGCGGACGGGGAGGGCGAGGCGTGATTCCGCTGCAGCTCGGGCGGATGAGCCCGCGGGAGACCGAGCGGATGCTGGCGTTCGACCGGGAGCACATCTGGCACCCGTACGCGCCGATGCCCGCGCCGGCGCCCGCGCTGCCGGTCGTGTCGGCGGACGGGGTGCGGCTGACGCTCGCCGACGGCACGGAGCTGATCGACGGGATGTCGTCGTGGTGGGCGGCCGTGCACGGGTACAACCACCCGAAGCTGAACGCGGCCGTGACCGGGCAGCTCGGCAAGATGGCGCACGTGATGTTCGGCGGGCTCACGCACCCGCCGGCCGTGCGGCTCGCGGAGCGCCTGGTCGAGCTCACGCCGGAGCCGCTGACGAAGGTGTTCTTCGCCGACTCCGGGTCGGTCGCGGTCGAGGTCGCGATCAAGATGGCGCTGCAGTACTGGCGGTCGCAGGGGCGCCCGGAGCGGCACCGGCTGCTCACCGTCCGGGGCGGCTACCACGGCGACACGTTCGGCGACATGGCCGTCTGCGACCCGGTCACCGGGATGCACCACCTGTTCAGCGACGTCCTGGCGAAGCACGTGTTCGCGGCTCCGCCTCCGCTCGGCTACTCCGCCGAGCCCGACGAGGCGTACCTGGACGAGCTGTCCCGGCTCGCCGAGGAGCACGCGGGCGAGCTGGCCGGGATCATCGTCGAGCCGATCGTGCAGGGCGCGGGCGGCATGCGCTTCTACGCGCCGGAGTACCTGCGGGCGCTGCGCGACATCGCCGACGAGCACGGACTGCTGCTGATTCTGGACGAGATCGCCACCGGGTTCGGCCGGACCGGCGAGCTGTGGGGCTGCGACCACGCGGAGGTCGCCCCCGACATCATGTGCGTCGGCAAGGCCCTGACCGGCGGATACATGACGATGGCCGCCACCCTGTGCACCGACGGCGTCGCGGAGGGCATCTCGTCCGGGGAGGCGGGCGTGCTGATGCACGGCCCCACCTACATGGCGAACCCGCTGGCCGCGGCCGTCGCGTCCGCGTCCATCGACCTGCTGCTGTCCCGCGACTGGCGGGACGAGGTCGACACCATCGAGGCGGTCCTGACCAGCGAGCTGCACGACGCCGCCGACTTCCCGGGCGTCGCGGACGTCCGCGTCCTCGGCGCGATCGGCGTCGTGGAGGCGCGGGAGCCGGTGGACGTCGCCGCCGTGCAGGAGATCGCGATGGCGCACGGTGTGTGGCTGCGCCCGTTCGGCAAGCTCGTCTACACGATGCCGCCGTACGTCTGCACGGAGGACGAGGTGCTGCACATCGCCGCCGCGATGCACGCCATCGCGGAGTCCCTCTGACCGGCGTCGGCTCCGGTCAGCGGAGGGCGTGCGCGGGCCGGCGGATGCGGGACGCCGCCGTCCGGTAGGCGACCGCCCCTGCGGCATACGCGGCGATCACCATGAGCAGCGTCGGTACGGCACGGCCATCGGACGGGAGCCAGGCGGCTGCGGCCGCCGCAGCGGCGGCGAACGTCGCGTTGAACAGCATGTCGTAGACGGCGAACACCCGGCCCCGGTACTCGTCGTCGATCAGCTCCTGCAGCGTCGTGTCGACGCACAGCTTGACGCCCTGCGAAACGACGCCCAGCAGGAACGCACCGGCCGCCCACGGGCGCTCCGTGAACGGCGTCCCGAGCAGGAGGAGGCTGAGCGCCGCCCCGGCGAGCAGCCACGCCGTCCACGCCTGCTTGCTGATCCGCCGCACCACCGCCGGGGTGATCAGCGCCGCCGCGAAGTATCCGGCGCCGGACACCCCGAGCATGAGCGCGAACACCTCCAGGCCCCGGTCGGGGTCGTCGGCGAAGTGGTTGCGGCACAGCAGCAGCGTCATGATCAGGATGACGCCGTACAGGAACCGGTGGAAGGAGATCGCGCCGAGCGCGAGCGCGGCCTGCGGGCGCCGCGCGATGTGCCTGCCCCCGGCCACCAGGCCGTGCAGGACGCCGCCGAGCGCGTCCCGGACGCCCGGTGCCGCCTCCGCCCGCTCGCCAGCCGCCGTGTGCGGCCCGAGCAGGCCCTTCGGCAGCGTCGTCGCGATCAGCCCGGCCAGCAGGAACAACGCCGCCGCGGCGACCAGGATCAGCGCGGTGCCCTCGTGCCCCGCCCCGAACAGGCGGCGCAGCAGGTAGCCGATCCCCGCGCCGGCGAACGAGATGATCGTCCCGGACGTGACCGAGAACGCGTTCGCCGTCACCAGCTGCTCGCGCCGCACCACGTGCGGCAGCGCCGCCGACAGCGCCGCGAGGAAGAACCGGTTGACGCCCAGCACGACGAGGACGCCGAGGAAGAAGCCGAGGCCGTCCTGCCCGGCCGCGACCAGGCCCGCGACGAGCAGCACCAGCACGGCCCGCAGCACCGGCGTCCAGACGAGGATCTGCCGGCGCCGCCACCGGTCGATGAACACCCCGGCGAACGGCCCGAGCACCGAGTACGGCAGCAGCGTCACCGCGAACGCGGCCGCGGCCTTGCCGGCCGTCGTCTGCCGTTCGGGGGAGAAGAACACGTAGCCGGCGAGGGCCACCTGGAACACGCCGTCGGTGAGCTGCGAGGCCAGCCGCGTCGCGTACAGCCGCTGGAAATCCCGTCCACGCAGGATCCCCCGCAACTCGCCCGCACGCATCTGATCAGGGTATGCGCTGCCACACCCGCCACGCCCCCACTCCCGGCCCTCGCGACGTCCTCGGCTCCGGGCGCTCCACCCCTGAGCGAGTCGGCGGACTGGCGCTGGACGCCGCCACCGTCCTCGATCGGGGCGCGGCGTCGGTCATTCGGGGTGGGAGGTGCTGCGTTCCAGGCCGTCCAGGAGTGCCTGGAGGCCGAACTCGAAGGTCTGGTCGGGGGACGCGGCGTAGCCCGTCGCCGCCGCGGTGTCCAGGCGGGCGCGCAGGCGTGGGAAGCGTTCGGCGATCTCCCTGGCCTGCGCCATGGCCGCGTCGACGTGCTCGCGGGCGCCGCCGCCGTTCCGGTCGAGGCCGCGGGTGAGCGAGGCGGTCGCGGCGACGCCGGCCGCGTTGCCGAGGACGTAGGTGAACACCGCGGCGGCGGCCCGGTCGGCGTCCGCGCCGGTGAATCCCCCGGCCTCGTACACGGCGAGCTGGTGCTCGTCGTGGCGCGCCTTGCTCTCGCCGTAGACGAGGTGCGCGGCGAAGACCTGCACGAGCCAGGGGTGCCGGGTGAACATCCGGTACAGGTCGGCGGCCATTGCGGTGGCGGCGGCGCGCCAGCCGACGGTGTCCGGGTCGGGCAGGGTGAGCTCGCCCCAGACCCGATCGGTGGCCAGCAGGACCAGGTTGTCCTTGCTCTTGACGTGCCAGTACACGGCGGTGGCGGCGGAGTCGAGCCGCTTGCCCAGGGCGCGCATGTTGAGGCCTTCGAGCCCTTCGTCGTCCAGCAGAGCGACGGCCGTGCGGACGATCTGGTCGCGGGTGAGGGTGTCGCGAGGCATGGACTCCACCGTAGATACCACTTGCACATCGTTCAAGTGACCGCCGTCTCCCTCGCCCGGCCTCTACCGGGCGGGATCAGTTGAGCCAGAGGCGGGTGTAGTCGTAGCCGGCCGTGGTGGGCAGGTAGAGGGCGCCGTGGACGCGGGACGAGTGGAACAGCGTCTGGGACCGGTCGAGCAGCGGGACGATCGCCGCGTCCTCCATGATCTTCTGGTCGGCCTGCTGCCAGTACCCCGCCGCGCGGCTAGCGTCGGGAGCGGTCAGCGCCGCGTCGATGAGGGCGTTGACCTGCGGGTTGTCGTAACCGCCGTAGTTGGTGGAGTTCTGCCCGTAGGTGCGGCCGTCGAACAGCGGCTGGATGATCGAGCGGCCGTTGTTGCCGTACCAGTCCGGCACCCAGCCGGGGGCGGCGATGTCCCAGTCGCCCGCCCGGCCGCGCGCGGGCGTGCCGAGGGTGCCGGCGTAGAAGGAGCCGCCGGAGTCGGCGATGAGCTCGGCCTCGACCCCGCAGGCGTCGAGGTTCTGCGCGATCGACTGGGCGATGAGCTTGTGGACGCTGTTCGTCCGGTACGGGAACTTCAGCTTGAGCTCGGCGTGGCCCGTCCGGCCGAGCAGCTCCCGGCACTTGGCGGCATCGCCGGACTCGCCCGGCGTCGCGTAGTGCTCGATCGCGGCGTAGCCGGAGTTCCCCGGCGGGATCACCGTGTGCAGGGGCCGCGCCACCGACGGCCCGCCGACGATCTTGATGAGGGCGCTGCGGTCGACCGCGTACTCCAGCGCCTGCCTGACCTCCCGCTTGCCGAGCGCGCCGCCGTTGTTGGGGCTGCGCGTGTTGAACACCAGGTACGGGCTGTTGTTCGGCGTCTCCCTGATCGCGAAGCGGGGGTCGTCGCGGAGCCGGGGGATCGCGGACGTCGGGACGGGCTGGTCCCAGGCGAGGTCGGCGGTGCCCTGCTCCAGCTGCTGCTGGACGGCCTCCGGGGAGTCCTGCCCGAGCGTGATCCGGATCTTGGCGACGTGCCGCTCGCGCAGCGGGTCGGCCGCCGCCCGCCACGCCGGGTTGCGGGAGAGCAGGTACGACAGGCCCGGCCGGTACTCGGTGATCTGGTACGGGCCGTTGGAGATCGTGTGCTGCCGGAGCTGCGGGCCGTCCGGGACGTAGGCGTCGTACTCCTTCGGCGCTGCGGCGGTGTACGGCAGCGCCAGCAGGTTGAGGAAGTCGCTGGCGGGGCGCCGCAGCTCGAACACGAGCGTCCGGTCGTCCTTGGCGCGCACGCCCGCTATCGCGTGGTCGCGCTGGTAGGCCGCCATCGCCGCCGGATCCTTGGGGTCGACGTCGGCGAAGCCGCGGCAGAACTCGTCCATCCCCTTGATCGTCGAGGTGAAGTAGCCCTTGCCGGACGACGGCGCCGCCGGGTTGCAGAGCCGCTCGAACCCGCGGACGAAGTCCTGCGCGGTCACCGGGCGCGGCGGCTCGGTGTTCCACAGCACGCCCGTGCGCAGCCGCACCGTGTAGGTGCGGCGGTCCTTGGCGATGTCGCCGTTCTCGCGGGTCGGGAGGCGCTCGGCCACGTCCGGCCGGACGGGCACCGTCTCCTGGAAGTCGTTGGACGCCCGCGTGCCGAACAGCGTGCGGGCGAAGGTGCGGGCGAGCCCGTACGCGCCGACGCTGGCCACGGACGCCGGGTCGAGGTGCTCGACATCGGACGACCCGATGATCCGCAGCGTCCCGCCCTCGCGGCCCTGCCCCGCGGCGGACGCGTCGTCACCTCCCCCGGCGCATCCGGCGAGGCCCACCATCAGCCCCGTCAGCCCCACTGTCACCTTGTACATCTGGCGTGCCGTCACGTTCTCACCTCGGACACTCGGAACCTGGCGCGCAGTCACCGGCGGTGTCACAGTAGGGCCACAGAGTGACAAAGGGCCGGTACATCACCGTTTTCTCTCTAGAAGTAAGGACGCCCTGACAGTGGAGTGTCCACTCTCAGGGCGTCCCTTGGGGATTTTGTGATCGGACTCTCAGGGAGTCGCGATCAGCGCCTCGGCGGGCCGTCGGGCCTGCTCGGCGGCCGGTCTCCCGGCTCGGCTCAGCGCTCGACCTCGCCGCGGATGAACTTCTCCACCGCGTCGTGCGCCTGGTCGTCGTTGTACTGCTCCGGCGGCGACTTCATGAAGTAGGAGCTGGCGGACAGGATCGGGCCGCCGATGCCGCGGTCCTTGGCGATCTTCGCGGCGCGCACCGCGTCGATGATCACGCCGGCGGAGTTCGGGGAGTCCCAGACCTCCAGCTTGTACTCCAGGTTGAGGGGCGTGTCGCCGAACGACTTGCCCTCCAGCCGGACGTAGGCCCACTTGCGGTCGTCGAGCCACGGCACGTGGTCGGACGGGCCGATGTGCACGTCGGCCTTCGCCATCTCGTGCGGGATCTGCGAGGTGACCGACTGCGTCTTGGAGATCTTCTTGGACTGGAGCCGCTTGCGCTCCAGCATGTTCATGAAGTCCATGTTGCCGCCGAAGTTGAGCTGGTAGGTGCGCAGCAGCTCAACGCCGCGGTCCTCGAAGAGGCGGGCCATGACGCGGTGCGTGATGGTGGCGCCGACCTGCGACTTGATGTCGTCGCCGACGATCGGGACGCCCGCGTCGGTGAACTTCTGGGCCCACTCGGGGTCGCTCGCGATGAACACCGGCAGCGCGTTCACGAACGCGACCTTGGCGTCGATCGCGCACTGGGCGTAGAAGCGGTCGGCCTCCTCCGAGCCCACCGGCAGGTACGACACCAGGACGTCGACCTCGGCGTCCTTCAGCGCCTGGACCACGTCGACCGGCTCGGCGTCCGACTCCTCGACCATGTCGAGGTAGTACTCGCCGAGGCCGTCGAAGGTGGGGCCGCGCTGGACGGTCACGCCGGTCGGCGGGACGTCGGCGAACTTGATCGTGTTGTTCTCGCTGGCGTGGATGGCCTCGGACAGGTCCATCCCGACCTTCTTGGCGTCCACGTCGAACGCCGCGACGAACTCGACGTCGCCCACGTGGTACTCGCCGAACTGGACGTGCATCAAGCCGGGGACTCGCGTCTCGGGGGCCGCGTCCTTGTAGAACTCGACACCTTGGACGAGTGAAGAGGCGCAGTTGCCCACACCCACGATGGCTACGCGCACCGAACCCATCCGGTTGCTCCTTCTCTCTAGCGGAACATGTGGTGTTTCACCCGCCCCCGAAGGCGGCGGGCCGCGGATCAGCGGCCCTCGTCCCGAGGCATGTCCTGATCAATTCGCTTGGCTGACTGTGCTTGCTGCTCCTGCTCGGCCCGCTCGCGTCCGATGAGCTCGTTGAGCCACCTGACCTCGCGCTCGACCGACTCCAGCCCGTGGTTCTGCAGCTCCAGGGTGTAGGAGTCGACGCGCTCGCGGGTCCGCGCCAGGGCGGCGCGGACGCTCTCCAGGCGCTCCTCCAGCCGGCTGCGCCGGCCTTCGAGGATCCGCAGCCGGACGTCGGCGCGGGTGTGCGAGAAGAAGGCGAAGTGAACGCCGAACCCCTCGTCCTCCCACGACGCCGGACCGGCCTCGGTCAGGAGCTGCTGGAGGCGCTCCTTGCCGTCGGCGGTGAGCTTGTAAACGATCTTCGACCGGCGGCTCTGCAGTGCCAGCGGAGCGTTCGCCTCGTCGGGACGGTCCTCGACGATCATCCCGTCCGTGAGAAGCTGCTTCAGGCATGGATAGAGGGATCCGTAGGAGAACGCCCGGAACATCCCCAGCAGGGCGTTGAGCCGCTTGCGCAGCTCGTAGCCGTGCATGGGGGCCTCGTGCAGCAGGCCGAGCACGGCGAGCTCCAGCACGCCCGCGCCCTTCCTGGCCGCCATCCGGTTCCCTCTCTCGCAGAGACCGATGTCTCGATCCGATGTATCGAGCGAATGTATCGGCTCGATACATCGACAAGATACGTACGAGGTCCCGTCCTGGCAAGTGGAAGTCTTCGGCCGGTGTGATCGGGGTGGCCGTTGGGGCCGCGTTGGCGATGCCTTGGATCCGCCCCTGGCTCAGCTTGGGCCGCATCGAGCCGTGGGGATGCGGGAGGCGTACTGCACGGCATGACCGTCCGTCCCGCCCGCTCGCCGCCCGTCCGCCGTCGGGGCGTCCGACCGCGAAGGTGATCTTCCGGGAGGCGGACCGGCGCGGCCGCCGAGGTCGGACGCCGAATACGCCGAATTCAGGGTGTATGCGGCGGAAATATGTCAAAGTTGCGCCAGGATCCACCTGGTCCGTCACACGGTCCCGGGCGGCGGACAGCACGGAAGGAGAACCCGGCCGCCTTCGTCGGAAGGGGCGTTGACCAGCCGGGATGGAACTTCACCATGCATGCGCTCCCCCCGCTCACCAGCCCGCACAGTACTCTTCGGACGGCGCACGAGTCGCAACAAGGGCCGGAGGCCGCCCCGGGCCACTGGCAACAACCGTTGTCCCCTGTCGATGAGGTCGCGTGAGTAATCCAAGCCAGCCCCGACCGGAACCCGGGTCGCAGTGGCCGGGCGGGCAGCAGAACCCCCGTCCCGGCGATCCCGGGCGTCCGGGTACCGATGACGCCCCCGGCGCGCCGCAGAGCCCCGGCTCCGCGGACGGTCCGGGCTTTCCGGGCGGCCACGCCGCCCCCGGCGGAGGAGCCCCCGCGCCGCTCGGCGGTGCCGCGCCGACCGCGCCGACTCCCGCGATCCCGCCGGCGCCTCCCGCCGCGGGCCGCCACGCCTCCCCGCCCTCAGGGCCGGCCGCGCTCGGCCAGCCCGCGACGGGCCAGCCCATGCCGGGCGGGCCGGCGGGCTCCGGTGCGTTCCCCGCGTCCGGCGGTCCGTCCGGTCCCGGTGGAGGCGTGCCCAGCGGATCTCCCGGGCAGGGCGGGTTCCCCAGTTCGGGCCCGCAGTACGGGACGGGCGGTCCCCTCGGCCAGGGCGGGGCCTCCGGGCCGGGTGCGCCCGGCGGGTTCGGAGCGTCCGGTGGCCCCTCAGGGCCCGGCGGTCTTCCCGCACAGCGCGGGGCGGGGCAGCAGGGCGGGTTCCCCATGGGCGGTGCGCAGCCCCCGCAGGGTGGACCGATGCAGCCTCCACAGGCCGGGCCGATGCAGTCGCCGCAGGGTGGACCGATGCAGCCGGGTGGGCCGTCCGGGCCCAACGGCGGTGCGCCGGGACGGCCCTTCGGGCCCGGCGGGCCGGGGCCGATGAACGGGCCGCCCGGAATGGGCGGTCCCCCCGGGATGGGCGCCGCGGCCGGGATGGGCATGGCGGGCGCGGCCGGTGCCGCGCCGAAGCCCGGCGTCAAGGACAAGCTCGGCGAGCTCGGGAAGGCCGGGCAGGAGCTCGGGGCGAAGCTCACCGCGAAGTTCCAGGGGAAGGGCGTCCGCGCGGCGAACCGGTCCGGCGGGCCGGTCGGCCCCGCTGGTCCCGGCGGCCCCGGAGGGCCGGGAGGACCCGGCGGTCCCGGAGGACCCGGCGGTCCGGGCGGGCCCGGGCGGCATGGGACGCCGCCGCCCCCGGGAAAGAAGGGGTTCCTCGGCCACCTGCGGTCCCGGGAGACCGGCTGGCGGCGCTTCATCCCGTCCTGGAAGATCGTGGCCGGCGTCTGCGGGCTCGGCTTCGCCGCGTTCATCACGCTGATCTGGGTCGCCTACACGAACACGCCCACGCCCGCCGAGCCGACGGTCGCGGGCGTCGAGGACCAGGCGTCCATCTTCTACTACACCGACGGCACCGAGATCGGACGGATCGGCAAGAAGCGGCAGAGCGTCGAGCTGAAGCAGGTCCCGACCTTCGTCCAGGACGCGGTCCTCGCCGCCGAGAACCGCAGCTTCCGCACCGACCCCGGCTTCTCGGTCAAGGGCACGACCCGCGCGGTCTGGGACAACCTGACCGGCGGTTCCGGCGGCGGTTCCACGATCACGCAGCAGCTCGCGAAGAACTACTACTCCGACCCGAACAACCGGACGGTCAACCGCAAGTTCAAAGAGCTGTTCATCTCGGTGAAGCTCGAGGACAAGTACACCAAGGACGAGATCCTCAAGCTCTACCTGAACACGATCTACCTCGGCCGCGACACCTACGGGATCCAGGCCGCCTCGCGCGAGTACTTCGGCAAGAACGTCTGGGAGCTGACGCCCGACCAGGCGGCCGTCCTCGGCGGCATCATCCAGAACCCGAACCGGGACGCGGGGGACACGAAGAACAAGGCGTGGGTGACCGCGCGCTACCAGTACACGCTCAAGGGCATGGTCTCGATGGGCAAGCTGAGCGAGGCCGACGCCGCGAAGTACATGCAGCGGCTGCCGAAGATCAGCAAGCCGGGCAGCGACAAGCAGCTGTACGGCGGCCAGCGCGGCTACATGCTGACGCGCGCGATGGAGGAGCTGCGCCGGCAGGGCATCGACCGCAAGGAGCTCACGACCGAGGGCCTGCGCGTCTACACGACGTTCGACCGCAAGCGGATGGCGATGGCCAAGAAGGCGGCCGAGCAGACCGTCCCGCAGGTCGACCCGAAGAAGCTCGCGAAGAAGAAGATCCGCGTCGGGCTGGTGTCGGTGAACTCCGCCAACGGCGAGGTGGTCGCCTTCTACGGCGGCCCCGACTACCTGGACCAGTCGTTCAACAACGTGTGGCAGGGCTCGGCGCAGGCCGGGTCGGCGATGAAGCCGTACGTGCTGGCGACCGCCCTGAAGCAGAACTACAGCCTGAAGAGCCTGGTCGAGGGGCGGTCGAAGACGCCGATCGGCCCGGACGGCAGCGTGGTCTCCAAGGGCGACCCGAACGCCGTGATCGTCCCGAACAGCCATGACGTCGGCCCGGCGATCGACCTGATCACCGCGACGAAGGACTCGGTGAACACCGCCTTCATCCAGCTGATGGGCAAGGTCGGCATCGAAGAGGCGATCAAGACCGAGACCGACGCCGGCATCGCGTCCGACCTGCTGACGCCGCACAAGTGCTGCCTGAACCTGGCGCTCGGCGTCAACAACATCCGGCCGATCGAGCAGGCCGCCGGGTACGCGGTGTTCGCCAACGGCGGCGTGTACTACCAGCCGCACGTGATCCGCGTCGTCCGCTACAGCGACAACAAGCGGGTCCGGCTGAAGCCGAAGGTCGAGAAGCACCGGGTCTTCAGCGCGAAGGTCGCGGCGGACGCCACGTACGCGATGCAGCAGGTCATCAAGAGCGGTACCGCGACGGCGGCGGCGCTACCGGACGGACGGCAGGCGGCCGGCAAGACCGGGACCACCGACCGGAACGTCTCGTCGTGGTTCGTCGGGTACGTCCCGCAGATCTCCACCGCCGTGACGATCTACAACGACGCGGTCGGCCCCGACGGCAAGAAGAAGTCGGTGATCCTGCCGGGAATCGGCGAGGTCGAGGGCGGCACGATCCCCGCCCGCATCTGGCGGTCCTACATGTCGAACGCGGTGCGCGGCATGCAGGCCGAGGCGTTCCCGCCGCCCGCGTGGGGCGGGATCGTGCAGAAGTGGGCGAAGCCGCCGGAGAAGAAGAAGAAGGACCGCCGCCCGCCGTGGTGCGACAACCCGATCGGCCGGCACGATCCGCGCTGCCAGGGCGACGGCGGCGACGACCCCGGCGGGGACCTTCCGCCGTGCCAGTCGCCGTTCTCCAACGGCAACTGCGACCCGAACAAGCCGCCGAGCAACCCCCCGCCGCGCTGGTGGTGCCAGATCCACCGCGGCGATCCGGCCTGCCGCCGCGGCGGAGGCCGCGCCTTCAGCACCGGGGAGTCGGAGCGCATCGCGCTCCTGGCGCCACTGGTCCCACTGGGACGGCCGCCGGAATGAACCGGCCGGCCGTCCGCACCCGAACCGTCCACTGGAAACGTGGGGGTGTGACATGAAGCATGATCGCGAATTGCCGCACGCCAGCGGCCCCGATCCCGCGCGCCCGGCAGGCCGGAGGAAGGGCAGCCTCGCCTCACCGGCCACCGCAGCCGCGGGTGCACAGTACGCTCGGACGACGCATAGCCGTCCCCCAGTTGATGAGGCCGCGTGAGTAACCCAAGCCGATACGGACCGGACCACGGAGAGAACGCCGGCCGGAGGGGCTCCCCCCGCCCCGGCTCCGCGGGCACGCCGTCCGGCGGGCAGCGCGGCGTCGGCCTCTGGGAGTAGCTACCGCTGCCCGACGTGCCCGCCGCCCCCGGGGAGGCGGCGCGCGCCCTCGGCACTACCGACCCTGCACGCCTTCGCGAAG